>RGVD01000326.1 GCA_010027395.1 Bacteroidota bacterium | reverse complement strand
ATTTGTGAAGGAGTGAATGCTGAGTTGGACGAATTGCGCAAGATTGCTTTTGGTGGCAAAGATTATTTGCTTCAATTGCAACAACAAGAGCAGCAAAGAACCGGTATTACGAGTCTTAAGATTTCGTTTAACAATGTTTTTGGTTACTATATTGAGGTTACAAATGTGCATAAAGACAAGGTGCCTCCTGAGTGGATTCGTAAACAAACTTTAACCAATGCTGAGCGATATATTACAGAAGAGTTAAAGCATTACGAAGAAAAGATTTTAGGTGCCGAAGAAAAGATAACAAGCATTGAAGAACGTTTGTATAATGAACTTGTAAATGCTTTGCAGGATTATGTATTACCTATTCAACAAAATGCCATTGTGCTTGGTCGCATTGATTGTTTATTTTCTTTTGCTGAATTAGCTGAAAGTAATCATTACTGCAAACCTGAGTTGAACGAAGGTGCTGAGTTGATTTTAAAGGATGCCAGACATCCAGTAATTGAAAAGCAATTGCCTATTGGTGATAAATACATTGCTAATGATATTTATTTAGACAAAGAGAAGCAGCAAATTATCATCCTTACCGGACCCAATATGAGTGGTAAGTCAGCCATATTGCGTCAAACAGCATTATGTGTTTTGATGGCGCAAATTGGTTGTTTTGTACCTGCTTCATTTGCTCGTCTAGGCTTGGTTGATAAGGTCTTTACTCGTGTAGGAGCAAGTGATAATCTAAGTGCGGGTGAATCTACCTTTATGGTGGAGATGACTGAAACGGCTAGTATCTTAAATAACCTATCACCTAAAAGCCTTATTTTATTGGATGAAATTGGTCGTGGTACTGCCACTTATGATGGTGTTTCCATTGCTTGGTCGATTGCTGAATATTTGAATAAGCATCCTTATAAACCCAAAACTTTATTTGCCACACACTATCATGAGTTGAATGAGTTGGAGCAAGTTGATAACGGCATCAAGAATTATCATATAGAAATAAAAGAAGCGGATAAGCAAATTATTTTTCTACGCAGATTGGTTGAGGGTGGAAGTGAACATAGCTTTGGTATTCATGTGGCTCGCATGGCTGGTATTCCTAAAACAGTTTTGCAAAGGGCCGATGAAATTTTGAAAGAACTCGAGAAAGAAAAATCATCGATTCACAACCAACAAAATGCCGATCACAATCGTCAAACCTTGTCCAAAGTGAAAAGCTCCAATATTCAATTAAGTATGTTTCAAATGGATGACCCAATGATGCAGAGTATAAAGGATGAATTATCGTCAATGGATTTAAATACCATTTCACCTATTGAAGCTTTGATGAAGTTGAATGAGTTGAAGAATAAGTTGAAGTAAAGTGTTTTATGTAGGGCAAATTTAAGGGTCGTTTGCTTTTACTACAACCTGTTTTTAAAGCAAAGTAATCCGAACGCGAAGCTCGATTTTCACAGTGCTTGAAATCGTTATTGCGAACAAAGTGAAGCAATCTCTTAAAACAGATTGCCACACTTCACTGCGTTTCGTTCGCAATGACGCTCGTTTAAGAGAACCTAAAACATTTTCTGGCAGATTTTATGAATGTCGTTTGCTATAAAGAGTTTTAAAAGAATTTTTATCCAGACGCGAAGCTAAGAAAATTGGTCAGATAGGATGAGTACGATTGAAGAAAACCTAGTTCAATTTTCCCTTAACTAAAATTTATATTCCTTAAGTTTCTTGGCCTTAATTTGTGTGTACGCAACAATACCCATCGTCATGCATCCACCAAAAATAACAGAGCAAACTGTTCCTAATATTTTGGCTGCTAAACCACTTTCAAAAGCACCAATTTCATTGGATGAGCCAATGAAAATAGTATTCACAGCCGATACCCTTCCGCGCATATCATCAGGGGTTTCAAGTTGAAGAATGTTGCTTCTTACAACAACACTTACACTATCAAAAGCGCCACTTAAAAATAGGATAACAAGCGATAAATAAAAGTTGGTACTGATACCAAATAGCAACATGCAAAGTCCAAATCCACCGACTGCTTTGATAAGTGTTGAACCAGGTTTTTTCATTTGAGGTAATATGGCAATCACTATCATGGTAAGCGCTGATCCCAGAGAGGGCGCAGCTCTTAAAAAGCCCAATCCTTGCGGTCCCACATGCAAAATTTCATCAGCAAATACTGGTAATAAAGCCACAGCCCCACCAAATAATACGGAGAACATATCTAAGGAAAGAGCAGATAAAATAACCTTGTTGTTATAAACATAACTCACACCAGCCTTTAAGCTTTTGATCATGCCTTCACTTGGCTTTAAATCTGAAACTGGTTTGGATTGAATGCGTAAAATGGAAAT
>RGVD01000325.1 GCA_010027395.1 Bacteroidota bacterium | reverse complement strand
GAGCGGAGTCGAGAAGTCAATCATCAAATTCATTGCCGAAGTTGATGGCATTGAATACAGCCAAGGCATCAAAGAAATCAAATATGATCATATTCCAATCCAAACTTTGTTTCCAGAAGCTGAAGCCAAATTGGTTCGTTTGGATGTAAACAAACAGCTCAAACGCATTGGATATATTCCTGGTGCTGGGGATGAAGTGCAAAGCTGTTTAAGCCAATTGGGTTATGAAGTAATCACCATTACAGATGATATGCTTACCAAAGAAAACCTATCACAATTTGAAGCCATCATTGCAGGTGTGCGTGCCTATAACACCAATGAAAAATTGAGTACCTACAAACAAAAACTAATGGACTATGTAAGCAATGGTGGCAACCTGATTGTTCAATACAATACCAATAGTTTTGTTGGTCCTTTTAAAGGAGATATTGGTCCTTACCCTTTTAAAATAACAAGAGACAGGGTTACAGATGAAAATGCTGTTGTAAACTTTGAATTGCCTAATCATCCTGTATTGAACACACCTAATAAAATCACTTCGGCAGATTTTGAAGGATGGATTCAAGAGCGTTGTATCTATACTGCAGGAGATGTGGATGCAAAATATGAAATGCCGCTTAGCATGGCCGATCCTGATGAGAAAGCCAATAAAGGCAGTTTGATAATTGCCAAACATGGCAAAGGAAATTTCATTTATTCGGGTTTGGTTTTCTTCCGCGAATTGCCTGCAGGAGTGCCTGGTGCTTATCGTTTATTCGTTAATATGATTGAATTAGGAAAGTAGACAACTTATAATTAAGCACCTAGATGGAACTATTTTCAAATGAATATTTTATGAACATGGCTTTAAAAGAAGCCGAAAGAGCATACGAAGAAAATGAGGTGCCCGTGGGCTGCATCATTGTTTCTGAAAATAAAATAATTGGCAAAGGTTATAACTTAACCGAACGCTTGAATGATGTAACTGCGCATGCTGAGATGCAGGCCATCACTGCAGCCGCCAATTACCTAGGAGCCAAATACCTAAATGATTGCACCATGTATGTTACATTAGAGCCATGTGTAATGTGTGCAGGTGCCATCTTTTGGTCGCAATTAGGCACTTTGGTTTATGGTGCCTCAGATGAAAAAAGAGGATTTAGCAAAGCAGGGAATTTGCTTCACCCTAAAACAGAAATAATAAAAAATGTGATGGCAGATGAGGCAGCCCAACTAATGAAAAACTTCTTCAAACAATTACGTTAAACAACCTTAGGGAGTAACTTCGATTATACCCAAACTACCATTTACATCTATAAGAGGATAATCATTAAAATCTACAGAAGCATCACCATTTAAATCAGTAGCCAAATAGCCCAAATCACCATTGGAACTTCCGATATCCAGGAAGGGGTAATCATTAAAATCAACAGATCCATCTTGATTAAGATCACCAGAGTAAATCAAAAATATTCCATTACCGTCATCCTTTAAATTGTCACCAGCAGCTTGGGTTTGTGACGAACTAAAATCATAAGATACACCAGCGCTGCTCATGGCAACTGGAACTGCGCTCCAGATAGCAATTGAATTCCTATGCCTTACAACTACATAATAATTATTGCCATTTGCACCCGTTCCTGAGAATAACACATCAGAAAATCCATTAGTTTTTAATATTGCCTTGGTGGAATAAGCTAACGTAAAAGGGAGCAAATCTTCATGTAATTCAACAATAATAGTATCAGCAATATTTATTGGAGATACTCCATCAGCATTAAATGGTGATGCAGTCATATTAATCGAACCTAAATAAAAACCTTCCAAATAGGCAGTTAGGTATAAATGAACATCTAATGACAATGTATTAAGTGAATCAACAACAGAATAGCTAGATATGCCAGAAGGGTTTACAGCTCTAACCCGGTAATAGTATTTTGTAAAAATGGCTAAACCATTAATAAATTTATTAGTTCCAATTACTGAAAGTGAATTATATCCGGCCACGAGTGTTGTAAAATCTCTATCTAAAGAAACATCCAACAAATAATAAGAGGCTCCATTCGAAGTTGACCAATTAGCTGTGAAATCATTCAAATTTACGGAAGTATGATTTAAAGACAAAGGTGGATTGGGTTTGAGTAGAATTGTATCAACGACATAGCTAGAATGGTAACAAGAATTAACGGATTTGATGCGAGCATAATAAGTTGTACCTGCAGTCAAACCTGAAATAGAGGTATGTGTTGATGTAAATCTTAATCCATTATATCCCGGTAAAATAGTATTGAAACTTGAATCGATTGAAACATCAATACTATAGTTCAGAGTGTTTGCAGTTGGAGTCCAATCCAAATCAAA
>RGVD01000324.1 GCA_010027395.1 Bacteroidota bacterium | reverse complement strand
ATTCAGTTTGATTTGTTGTACAGTTTCATTCAAGAATATCTACAAAAAAATCAAAGTGCAGCTAGCTCAGGGCTTCCCATAAAATGGATTTTGTTAGGGGGATTTGTGCTAATAGCCCTGCTATTATTTGTCTTTAGAAACAAAATCATGCAACATCCATTGGTTCAGAAAATTCTTCATTTCTTAAAGGGTTTCAGTGATGGTTTGCTAAGTATCAAACAAGTGAAAAGCCCAGCATTGTTTATTCTTTTAAGTGTGGGTATTTGGTCGTGCTATGTGTTGATGATGTATTTCTGTTTGTTTGCTATGGATGCCACCAAAGATTTAAGCTTTACAGCTTGTTTAACGGTTTTTGCTATTGGTACCATTGGGGTTGCATTACCAGCACCGGGCGCAGGCGCAGGCTCCTACCACTTTTTTGTTGCTCAAGCATTGCTTATTTTTGGCGTAGCATTTAATGATGGTACGGCCTATGCCACTATGGTACATGGGGTTCAGATGCTGATTTTATTGCTTTTAGGTGGCATCATATCTGTATTGGTATTGAACAAGCAGAAAGCCAAATCATAACAGAATCAATAGACATACAAGCTTCTGTTTCTCAAGTATGGGAAGCACTTACCAATCCAAGCATCATCAAAGAATATCTATTTGGTACCAACACCATTACCGATTGGAAAGTGGGCAGTGAGGTGAGTTTTCAAGGAGAGTTTGATGGACATTCATACCAGGACAAGGGTATCGTTTTAGAAAATGATTTACACAAAACATTAAGCTATAGTTATTGGAGTGGATTTTCTGGATTGGAAGATATGCCTGAAAATTATGCCATTGTTAAGTATACCATAAATCATAATAACTCAGAAAATACTACTTTCACATGGACGCAAACAGGCTACCCTAGCCCTGAGGCTCATCAACATTCTCAATCAGGTATGAAAGAGTTTTTAGAGCATATGAAGTCGGTGATAGAGGGTTATAATTCAGGAAGTAAATAGTCATTATCAATACAACAATTCTTAATTTCAAATTCTAAATTCATCATAATCCGTGTCACATCATCAAAATATTACAGATAAAATTCACTCTTGGGAAAGCCTTGCTGAACAAGTAAAAAAATGGCATAAAGCAGGTGAAAAAATTGTATTCAGCAATGGCTGTTTTGATTTGATACACAGAGGACATATCGACTACTTGGCCAAAGCTGCTGACATGGGCACAAAGCTTGTTTTGGGATTGAATACAGATGCTTCTGTAAGCAAACTCAAAGGTCCACACCGCCCTATTCAAGATGAACAGTCAAGGCAATTTATATTGAGTGCTTTGGCCTTTGTGGATGCGGTTACCTTGTTTGATGAAGAAACACCTTATGAACTTATCAAATTGGTGCAACCAGATGTGCTGGTAAAAGGCAGTGACTATAAACCTGAGAACATAGTTGGGTATGATGTGGTAATGGCAAAAGGAGGCGAGGTAAAAACCATTGATTATATTGAAGGTTACTCAACAAGTGGGATTGAGAAAAAAATCAAAAATATCACTTAGTTTGTCTAGCTGACCTTTATTCAAATGAACTCTTAACAGGTTTATATCTGGTTTAACATTTGTTGAAATCGGGCAAATCAATGTAGATAAATGTACTTCATTTAACAAATCAGATTGAACTACCACTACTGGTCTAGTTTTTCCTGGCTCGGTTACTCTACTAGGATTTAAATCAGCCAACCAAATTTCAAATTGCTTAATCTTCATCTACAAAAGATTCAAATTCTTTTAATATGGCCAACGAATGATTTTTAGTTAGCGATGACTCTTTTTTTATTTGCATTTTTAACAACTTTCTTTTGTTAAACTGATTGTATAATTCAACCGCTTCATTGATGTACCTATTCCGAGTTATTTTAATTTCAGCAGTTATTTTTTCTGTTTCATCAAAAATGGCATTGTCTAATTTTAATGATAATGTTTTCATAAATAGCTTTAGCAAAAGTATATATTTTTAGTATATACTGCACGTCATCTCCAGTCAATTGAATTCTGATACAAAATGGAGAAAGCCAAAGTAAAATATATATTTGCTTTTGTAATCAAATCAAAGGCTTGTGCCTAGGGTAAAAAGAATCAATCATGAATAATAGTCTTCTCATAAAAAACATCAAACAACTAGTAGGCATTGACGAAAGCGGACGACTGCTTCGCAAAGGTTCAGAAATGGCAGAATTGTCTAGTATTGAAAATGCTTTTATTTATTGTAAAGATGGTTTGATTGAGGCTTATGGGAAGATGGAGGATATTTCAAAATTAGATATAGAAACATCTAATGTAACTGAAGTAGATGCTACGAATAAAACAGTGCTGCCATCCTTCGTT
>RGVD01000323.1 GCA_010027395.1 Bacteroidota bacterium | reverse complement strand
TCACCGGTATTTTCGCAATATTTTTTTAAGTTCACCCATTTCATAATCAAAACTTCCCTCGTTATTTATGAAAATTATATTTAGCAATTAAGCAATTTTTTGATTCGAATTAATTTCAAGCACAATCTGGTACAACTTTAAAAGTTGTATTTCAGCGTTGAGGCTTATCTGTAAAAGGTCGTGGTAATAAATTGCACGAATACTATCGAGTGACAAATGAGAAAATTGTGCAATATGATTTAATGTGTAATTTGTTGATCCAAGAATATACTGAATCATTCCTTTATAAATGAGCGTCTTTGACTCTTGTTCCATTAGCTTGTTGCTCCTTACTACAAGACATATCTAGTCTGATAAGCCTATTCCTATGGTCTATTGCTATTAGATTTGCAAAATCAATGCATTAAAATATGTTATCAATTATCAACAATAATATCAAGTTTGAAATTATTAATATATTTAAAGATATTTAAATTGTGTTTTTGATTCATTATGTATTGATATGATAATTAATTTGGTACTTACTTTAATTAGTTGTAAACTAAGGTTTTAACTGCAAGCTATCATATGAATAACTCAAAAGAAGTTACTGTAGAGCCCGCACAAATCAAAAGTATTGCTAAGAATTTAAAAGCATTAATTGAAAGCTCTAGGGTACCTGAAATTGAAATTGCTCGAGCACTCAATACTTCAGTATTAACAATTCGCCGGATCATCTCAGGCGAAACGGAAGACCCAAGAATTTCAACTCTGAAAGCGCTTGCTGATTATTTCAAGGTTAGTATAGATGCACTACTTGCTGATAACGATCAGCGATCAATTAACTCCATGATTAATAGCAAACCCAGAGTTATCCCTATCTTAGGATGGCAGATAATAGAGGCAAGTGAATCAATTCAAAGTATTAATTTAAATGAATGGAATGATTGGTATCCCGTTGTGGGTGAGCAAAATTATATTAGTGCATCTACCTTTGCGATTGAAAGTAGGCCTTCTATGCAACCTCAATTCCCACTAGGTACATTATTTATTGTTAACCCAGATGAAGCGCCTAGGGATAGTGATATTATTTTAATTAAGATGAGGCAAGAAAGCGCATTATCTTTGCGAGAACTTATTATTGATCCTCCCAAAAGGCAATTACAACCTATCGTTACAGGATCAGAAACTCTTTTCTATGATGCGAAAAAACATGAGATCATTGGTGTTGTTGTGTTTACAGTACTCCATAAAAGAAAAATGGATTCAATGAATGCTCAATAAGCCATTAAAGTAGAGTAATAATTACCATGCTTGAGAATAATATTTCCAATACATCTTCAATAGAATCTACCTTTCATTTTAAGTACCAATACTTGTTTTTCACCTTCTTTTCAGCGACATGGTTAATTTCATGCATAGCCGCAGTAAAGTTAGTCTCTATATTTGGCTTAACTTTAACTGGTGGTTTTATGATATTTCCATTTACCAGCTTAGCTGGAACGCTCATTGTTGAAATTTATGGGTACAAAAATGCAAGGCAAGCTGCATGGTCAGGGTTTTTATTGAATATCTTGTTTGTGCTCTTTATGTATTTAGTCAGTATTGTTCCTGCATCACCCTATTGGGATTTACAAAATGAATTCGATGCAATTTTAATGCAAAGCATAAGGATTACTTGTGCATCATTAATTAGCTTTATGATTTCCTTCTTTCTAAGTGCATACATTATGTCTAACATGAAAATAAAAAATCATGGCAATGCGCTTCCTAAACGAATATTATTCTCCAGCACCGCAGCAATTACAGTCGATATTGTATGTTTTATCACATTAGCTTTTGTAGGAACCATACCTACTGAAGCCTTTGTAAAATTATTAATCGCTGCTTACAGCAAGAAAATAGTGTGTGAAATAGTGCTTTTACCAGTGATTTGGTACTTGATTGATAAAGTTAAAGCTAATGAGGGTATTGAGGTGTTTGATTTCAAGACGGATTTTAATCCATTTTCACTAGATAATGTATATCATTTTAATGACTATAAATGCAGGGTAGCTCAATAGGAAAGGGAACCAAGGGATAGGTTGTATGATTTTAAAATACGTTGTAGTACTATTTAATCGCTATAAAAGCATTCTCTACAAGCACTTTTTTGATAACAAATGTTTGTCTCGTATTGAACATATAGACATAGAAAAACAAACAATTATAGTGCATACGCGAGGCATTAATACGCCTCTCCCGATAAAATTTGATGCACTCATCAAAGAGGAAGCTTTGCTAAATAGCTTTTCTTCAAGGCATGCTTCTTATATTGGTTACTACTATGGTGTTTACAGCGATCGCTCTGCAGGAAATGCTGGCAGTCTCACAAATTATTTTTCTTGCTTT
>RGVD01000322.1 GCA_010027395.1 Bacteroidota bacterium | reverse complement strand
GATTTTGGCCGCAGTTACTTCAGAAGACCCAAAATTTTTCCAACATTTTGGTTTTGATTTTGAGCAAATACAAAAGGCCATTGAACGCTCCATAAATGGAGGCAAGAAGCTAAGAGGGGCTAGCACCATTAGCCAACAAACTGCCAAAAATTTATTTTTTACTCCTAAACGCAGTTGGATACGCAAAGGCTTAGAAATGTATGTCACCATTTGCCTTGAGGTATTGTGGACCAAGAAAAGAATTATTGAGGTATATTTAAATATCATTGAAATGGGCAATGGCATATATGGTGCTGAGGCTGCTGCAGAGTTTTATTTCAACAAATCATCAGATAAACTAACAAAAGGCGAAGCCGCTATGATAGTGGCATGTTTCCCAAACCCACGTAGGTGGCGCCCTGACAAACCCACTCGTTATATTGTGCGCAAGCAAGCCATCATCACCCGATTTATGAATAAAATTGGTGATTTGCCTTGGAAGTAGTTTGGAATATAACACGAACTTATAGCAAAACGATGCCGAAGGCATCGAATATATATAGACAAAACAAACGAATTCATATGCGACCCTGAAGGGGTCGTACCTTCTATACCTTTTTTCTATATACATCTGACCCTTTCAGGGTCATTCAAAATTATGAATGAATCAAAGAAATATTTAATGATGCCGAAGGCATCGCATATTTATAGATAATGAACAACCGATTTCTTGTGCGACCCTGAAGGGGTCGTACCTTCTATGCATTTTTTCTATATACATCTGACCCTTTCAGGGTCATTCAAAAATTATTATTTTAGTCGCTGAATATATTTAACACAAAAAATTTTTATTAATAATTTTGCTAATCTAAAATAATATGGCTGGCACATTTTCTCAAATCTATATCCAAATCGTTTTTGCTGTAAAAAATAGAAATGGACTTATTCATCAATCCTGGGAAGAAGAATTATATAAATACATAACTGGCATAGTTACAAACAAAGAGCAAAAGATGCTTGCAATCAATGGGATGCCCGACCATATTCATATATTAATTGGGATGAGGCCCTCATGCTGTTTATCGGATTTGGTAAGAGAAATCAAAAAATCATCAGGTAATTATATCAACGAAAAAAAGTTATCGAAAAATACGTTCGAATGGCAAGCGGGTTATGGGGCTTTTTCATATAGTCACTCAAGTTTAGACAATGTAATTTCATATATAAAAAATCAAAAGGAACATCACAAAAGGAGATCCTTCAGAGTTGAGTATATTGACTTCTTAGAGAAATTTCAAATTAAACATGAAGAACAGTTTCTTTTTGATTGGATTGAATAGCACATTCTAACTTAGAATTTCTTATAGCTATAAAAAAATAAAAACCTTTTGCGAAAACGAGATTGAATTAGAATTCATTTTTCATATCCGTTTTAAAACAAAAAAGCCGCGCAGCTTCGCTGCGCGGCTTTCCAATAATTAAATTCGATTAGTGGTGAGCTAAATAATTCGCAACACCTTCAGCAGTGGCATTCATGCCATCTTTACCCTTTTCCCAATTTGCAGGGCAAACTTCACCTTTTTCTTCAAAAAATTGTAAAGCATCAATCATACGCAAAGCCTCGTCAATATTACGTCCCAATGGCATATCATTAACCACTTGGTGACGAACGATTCCTTCTTTGTCGATTAAGAATAATCCACGGTATGCAACAGCATCTTCACCTAAATTACCAACCCATACTAATTCATCAGCTTCATTGTAAGCAAATGCACCAGCCAATACACCAAAGTTCGTAGCAATGGTTTTGTTCACATCTGCAACCAATGGGTATTTTACACCTTGAATACCACCATCATTTTGAGGTGTATTCAACCATGCCCAATGACTAAATTTGCTATCAATTGAACAACCTATTACTTGCACGCCACGTGCTTCAAAATCGGCTATGCGGTTTTGGAAAGCAATAATTTCAGTTGGGCAAACAAAAGTGAAATCCAATGGATAAAAATAAAACAATACATGTTTCTTACCTATGTATTGCTCTAATGAAAAATCATCTACAAAATCGCCACCATCAACTACTGCCGAAGCTTTGAATGAAGGGGCTTTACGTCCTACTAACATTGTCATAATTATATATTCTCCTTATTTAAGTTTGTTATTTTTGAACAGCAATATTAAGGCAATTGTTTTACTTTAGGGGAATGATTTTTGGCAAAAGGCTAGAATTAACTTCTAAATAATATAGAGCTATCGCCATAACTTAAAAACCTAAAATCGTTTGCCAATGCATACTCATAAATGCTTTTCCATTCATCACCTACAAAAGCGGAAACCAATAACAAAAGCGTACTTTCAGGCTGATGAAAATTGGTAATAATCACATCTGCTACTTTAATTTTATA
>RGVD01000321.1 GCA_010027395.1 Bacteroidota bacterium | reverse complement strand
TTGGCATTGGTCATGGCTTGTTGCTGATAGCTTCGGGTGCGCATAAAATCACGCACCGAAAAGCCCTTTACAGCTTTGTTCATTTGGTCGTTCATTTTACTAACTTCTCGGTTAACAAACGAGCGCATTTCTGGAACACGCTTGCTTAGCTCCAATATGCTGTCTTCGACCATACGTGCATTATCATTTAGGTTTTATTGCGGGTTGTATCCATTTATTCGACCAAATTCCTGCATCAAATCTTCTTGTTGTTTACTTAGTTCCACCAAGTTTTCAAGAATTTCTCTTAATGCATTGATATCTATTTCTGCTTGCTTATCTTCTTCGTCCGCCTGCTTCTCTTTCATTTTCTGAGCCGCTTTCTTCATGGCATCTGCCGCTTTTTTCTCTGCCTCAGCTGCTTTCTTTTTATTTCCTTTGTTCAACTCTTCGCTACTCTTATCCATCTGCTCTTTAGTATCTTTTTGTTCCTCCTCAGTATCTGCTAAATCCTCTTTGTCCTCAAGCTTTTCGTTAAGCTTTTCCATTTCTTTCAAGTCTTTCTGAAGCTCCTTAAATTCTTCATTTAGTTTCTTTTGCTCTTCTTTCAACTGCTCTTTATTGCTGCTTTTGTCTTCAGTTTTTTTAGATAACTCCTCTTGTTTTTCGGCAAGTTTTTCAAGTTTGTCAGTGGCTTCTTCTAATTTCTTTTCGAGCTCAATTTTCTTGTACATTTCGAGCATTCGGTCTAATTCTTTTTCAACGTCTTTATTGTTGAGTTGCATCTTCTCCATCTCGTTTTTTAATAGGTCTTTGTTTTGCAACTTCATCATGTCTTCCATGCGCTTCATCAACTGCTTCATTTCATCAGTAATCAACTCTTTGTACATTTTGTCGAGCTGTTCCTGCTTCTCAAGTATACGTTCTTGTTCTTCTTTAAACTGTTGTTCCTGCTTGTTATTTTGTTTGAAATCTTTTTGAAGTTCTTCAATTTTTTTGTTCAATTCTTTTTGACGTTCAAGTAATTTTTCTGCCTTTTGTTTTTCTTCCCAAGTGAGCTCTTTCTTTTCAAGCATCTTGCGTTCAAGGTCTTTCAGGTCCTTTTGTAAGTCTTTGCTTTCTTTCAAAGCATCAGCCATTTTATCCTTAAGCGCACTGCTATTGGCGTTGCTTTTTTCTTTCAATTCAGCAAGGGTAGAAGATTTAAAAAGCATGGTTTTGCTCTTACTTGATTTGGCACCATACACCCCATCATTGTCCCACACCTCAAAGTAGTATTCAAGTTCATCTCCTGGCTTCACATTCACTTCATTCAAGTTGAAATAATGATAAAATCTCTGAACACTCTGGCTTTTGTCTATCACAAGTGCTTTGGTTTGCAATGGCAATTGTGTTTTTGCTTTATCGTCCGATTTAACAAAACGATAGTGAAAGGCGAGTTTGCTAAAACCATTGTCATCGCTGATGTCACCAATAAAATATACCTGTTGATTACTTATTGAATCAATCTTTTCATCAATGTTGATGTCCGGAAAGGCATCAGGAATAACCGTAATATTATATAAAAGAGAATCATTGCTAAGCGATTCTTTGTTACTGTTTTTTATAAAATAATTACTACTTAAAAAGAACTTTTTGATGAAGCTAAACCTGTTTTCGTCTCTCTTTTCAGCAATAGATAATTTATCACCAAAGCCCAAAACAATGTCATCTGTTTGTTTGGTTAAGAATTTCCAATTCAGCACTGTTCCAGCAGGGATGGTAATATCTCCAGGGTTGTTTAGGGTTTCGTCTTTTTTACCCAAGTAGGAAGGGTAATCGCAGCTTACTTGATAGCTTAAAATAATGGGTTTTGCTGCTACTTCAATCTTATACTTGTTGCTGCTAAACTCGTCAGCTTGAAATACAAAAGAACTTGCTTTTTGAATATTTTTAAGTGAGTGAATAAAGTTCAATTTATCAAGCTTTTGCATTTTGTAGGTATTACCATCAATATTGATAAAAACCTCGTCCGGTATGGTGCTTCCACTCATCCTCACACTTATATCCATATCACTAAATTGCTCAACTTTCAAGTTTTTATTAAGTAAATTGAAATTGAAGGGTGCCTTAGGAGCAAAAGTTTGTTTGTAATAAATAATCCTTTCACCGCTATCGCTAATCATGGATGGAGCAATAATTGAAATCAATCCGAAAACCAACAGTGGAATAGCGGCATACTTGGCATATTGTAGATTGCTTTTAAAGTTGATAGCACTCACAAAAGGCACTGGACTCAATTGTGCTGTTTTCTGCTCAATAGCTGCCAATAACAGGCTGTTATCTGTTTGTCTTTGTTGCGCTAGTTCTTGCAATTGCAAGGTATTAAGCAAACTGTCTTTTACTTCAACAAAGTGCTTTCCAATAATGTCAGC
>RGVD01000033.1 GCA_010027395.1 Bacteroidota bacterium | reverse complement strand
AATCAAACAACAAACATGAATTAAAGGCCCAAGGTTGGAAGGCTTTTTAGGAGAAGAATTGCATTTATTCATTAAACAAAGAAGCCCGCGATAAATCGCGGGCTTCTTTGTTGTATCAAACCTTATATTAGTTTGAACCTTCTTCCTTAGGTGTTTCCACCTTTGGGCTTTCAGGCTTAGGTAATAACACTTTTCTTGAAAGTCTGTATTTACCTGTTTTCTTATCTATCTCAATCAATTTCACTTTGATTTCTTCACCTGTTTGTAAAACGCCATCCATTTTCTCGATGCGTTTCCAGCTTATTTCACTAATGTGCAATAATCCTTCTTTACCAGGTAAAAATTCAACGAAAGCTCCAAACTCAACGATGTTCTTCACTTTACCTACGTACTCCTCACCTACTTCAGGCATGGTGACAATACCTTTTACCATTGCTTTTGCACGGTTCAAGCTATCTGCATTGTTTGAAGCAATCTCTACAACACCATTCTTTTCAGTTTCAGTAATTGAAATCACAGCACCTGTTTCTTTTTGAATACCTTGAATTACTTTACCACCTGGTCCGATTACAGCACCGATGAATTCTTTATCAATTAAAATGGTTTCAATACGTGGAGCATGTGGTTTCAAGTCGCCTGCAGGAGTTGAAATGGTTTTGCTCATTTCGTTTCTGATGTGCTCTCTACCTGCTTTTGCTTGGTTTAAGGCTTCTTCCACCATTTCCCAACGTAATCCATTAATCTTAATATCCATTTGGCAAGCAGTGATACCTTTTGCAGTACCTACTACTTTAAAATCCATATCGCCTAAATGATCTTCGTCTCCTAAGATATCAGATAGAATGGCATATTTACCAGTAGTTTCATTACTTACTAATCCCATGGCAATACCACTTACAGCACCTGTTATTTTAATACCAGCATCCATCAATGCCAATGAACCAGCACAAACTGTTGCCATACTTGAAGAACCATTTGATTCTAAAATATCAGATACAATACGGATGGTATAAGGACATTCTGTTAAAGGAGGAAGAACACGTTTTAAACCGCGTAAAGCTAAATTACCATGTCCAATTTCACGTCTTCCTGGACCACGGTTTGGTCTTACCTCACCTGTAGAAAAAGAAGGGAAGTTGTAATGTAACATTAATTTTGAATAACCCGCCATCATTGGGCTATCAAGCAACTGCTCATCTAATTTTGAGCCTAAAGTTACCGTAGTTAAAGATTGTGTTTCACCACGAGTGAAAACAGCCGAACCGTGAGCAGCAGGAAGGTATCCCACCTCTGACCAAATTGGTCTGATCTCATCTAAATTTCTACCATCCAAACGCTGTCTGTCGTTCATAATCATGGCGCGAACAGCATCGTACTCAACATCATGGAAATACTTATTAGTTAAGAACTTATCAAGTTCAGTGCCTTCAGGCAATGAAGCTTTGTATTCTTCTCTTATCGCTTTGAAAGCTGCGCTTCTTTCGTTTTTACCCGATTTAGATTTAGCAACTGCTAGTACTTTATCGTAAGCAAATGCACGGATAGATGCTTCTAATTCAGGATTGCTGCGTTCGTGATTATATTCACGAACAGGTTTTTTACCACCCAACATTTCGCAAAGTTCCCATTGTGCTTTGATTTGTAATTTAATAGCTTCATGAGCCACTTTTAAAGCGGCAAGCATATCAGTTTCACTCACTTCTTGGCATTCACCTTCAACCATGTTAAGGTCTTTTTCGGTACCAGCAACTATCAAATCCATATCTGCACGATCTAATTCGTCTTTATATGGGTTGATGATAAACTGTCCATCCACACGCGCAACGCGCACCTCTGAGATTGGTCCGTTAAAAGGCACATCACTCACCAATAGGGCTGCAGAAGCTGCTAGTCCTACCAATGCATCAGGCATAATATTTTGGTCTGATGAAATTAAGGTCAGAGCTACTTGAGTATCTGCATGGTAATTGCTAGGAAACAAAGGACGTAAAGCTCTATCAACGATACGGCTAATTAGCACTTCATAATCAGAAAGCTTTGCTTCTCTGCGATGGAAACTATTTCTTGGTAATCAACAGTTAGTGGCATAAAATCCACGTCTTCTTTGGCTTCTTTTGCTGATACTACAGTGGCCATAATCATGGTATCACCCATTTTTACTACTACTGCACCATCTGCTTGGCGGGCCAAACGGCCGGTTTCAATACTGATGGTCTTACCACCAATTTCAAATGTTTTAATTGTTGCGTTTTGCATATTATTTTTTCAGCCCCATCTGTTAAGTTTAAATATTAAACAGCATTATGATGGGAATAAGGCTGTGTTTTGGATTTGTTTTCGACTTTTAAAGCAAAAAAGCAGAACTATCAAAATTTTTGATGGCCCTGCTTTCTTTGAAGTTTTAAGTTAGTGAGAAGGTGAAATTGGATTTCACTGTTCTAATAAACCTATTTACGAATATCAAGTTCTTTGATGATTGCTCTGTAACGGAAAATATCTTCGCGTGTCAAGTAGTCTAGAAGCGCTCTTCTTTTTCCTACAAGTTTTACTAGGCTTAATTCAGCCGAGAAATCTTTTTTGTTTCTACGCAGATGCTCTGTGATATGGTTAATCCTCTCTGTAAATAGAGCTATCTGACTCTCAGCCGAGCCTGTGTCTGTTTTAGACTTGGCTTTACCGAATTTTTCGAAGATTGCTTGCTTCGATTCTGTTGTCAAATGCATGATTATAATTTATTAAAAAACCAGCAACATCGCTGGTTTAGTAGCCCGTAGGGGAGTCGAACCCCTCTTTAATGGATGAAAACCATTTGTCCTAACCGATAGACGAACGGGCCAAGTTTTTGGGACGGCAAAAATAGGAAGCTTTTCCAATTTGCCAAAGTTTTTTTATAAATTTTTTTACTTTCTCTAAAACTTGATGCAAAAGTACAATATTTGATTGATAATGAACAAAAGCCTTATAATTTTGCATCGATTTAATAATATACTCATTAAACAATAAACACTAAATGAAAGTAGGAATCAATGGATTTGGCCGCATTGGCCGTTTGGTTTTTAGGGCTGCCATCAATAACCCTAACGTAGAAATTGTAGGAATAAATGACCTAATAGATGTTGATTATATGGCTTACATGCTAAAATATGATTCAACTCATGGAATTTTCAAAGGCACCATTGCTGTTGAAGGTGGTCACTTGGTAGTGAATGGGAAAAAAATCAGAGTTACTGCTGAACGCGACCCAGCAAATCTTAAATGGGACGAAATTGGAGCAGAATACGTAGTTGAGTCTACAGGTTTGTTCTTAGAAAAATCAAATGCTTCAGCGCATATTAAAGCGGGTGCTAAACGTGTTATCATGAGTGCACCAGCAAAAGACGATACCCCAACTTTTGTAATGGGTGTTAACCACAAATCATATACAGCTGATATGGACATTGTGTCTAATGCAAGTTGTACAACCAACTGTTTAGCACCAATTGCTAAGGTATTAAACGATAACTTCGGAATTGCTGAAGGTTTAATGACTACAGTTCACGCTGTGACCGCAACACAAAAAACTGTTGACGGACCAAGTGCTAAAGATTGGAGAGGTGGCCGTGGTGCTTATCAAAACATCATCCCTTCAAGCACAGGTGCTGCTAAAGCTGTAGGTTTAGTTATCCCTGAATTAAAAGGTAAATTAACTGGTATGAGTTTCCGTGTTCCGACTCCTGATGTATCTGTAGTGGATTTAACTTGTCGTTTAACAAAAGGCGCTAGTTACGAAACCATCAAAGCGGCTATGAAAGCAGCTTCAGAAGGCGATATGGCTGGTATTTTAGGTTACACAGAAGATGAAGTAGTAAGTAACGATTTCTTAGGAGATTCACGTACTTCTATTTTTGATGCAAAAGCTGGTATTAGCTTAAATGATAATTTTGTAAAAGTAGTTAGCTGGTACGATAACGAATGGGGTTATTCAAACAAAGTGGTTGATTTAATTTGCCACATGGACACCGTGAAATAAATAAGAACATTATTCTATAAAAAAAGCCTTTGTTAGATTTTAACAAAGGCTTTTTTATTGTAAATGAATTTAACTATTCGAAAATCAATTTGGTGCTAAAAGAAGTATTGATTCCTAATTTAATGCCACTAAAAGAACCTTCACCTTTAGATTTGATTCATTAAATAAGAGCTTAAAATTTCATTATTGGCCATTCAAATATTTAGTGTTAATTTTAAGCAATTAGCCCTAAGTTACAACATCAATTAGATAAGCTGAGTATTCCCAAGAATTTTAAATACACCAAACTTTACTTTTTAAAACTTAGCAAGAACAAATGGAATTAATGTATGTGGTCTTGTTTCAGGATTAATAAAATCAATTGATAAATTAGAAACGGGATAGTGATAATACATCTTCTCGTTTTTGAAATGATACAAATCTTTTAATTGGTTGTAATTACTGGTGTCTGTTAGTATCCAGGTGTTTTCGCCTTTGGGCATAGAATCTAAACTATTTCGGTTTGTTAAAAATGTGATAGTATGATTTAAATAAAAATCTAAAGAACACCAATAATCTTTATCATACACTATTAAATTTCCTTGTTTGTTTTTATCTGTGTGGTTAATGTCAAATGCAATCTCAGAGTATGCTTGATACTTCAGTATTTGTGGATAAACGCAGGCATTGAGTATTAGATTTACAAGAGCAATTCCAAATACTCCAGCAAACAATATCTTATTAACGGGTATTAGTTTTTTACTATTAAAAATATAAAATAAACCAATACACATAGACAATAAAATACATATACAAAGCACTGTATATTGCTTAAATGCAAAACAAGAAAGGTAGGCAGCAACAGCAATAAGCGATAAAAGTGTAAATATGATTAGGCCAACTAAAACACGGCTGTTCTTGGATTTTTTTAGGTAATAAATATATCTGGCAAGAATAATGGCTGCCAAGGGGTGAATAACAAAAGTGTAATGTGGTAACTGATAACTTGACAAAGACATAAAAATAAATACTAATATAAAACCGCAAAGGCTTATGTAGTCATTTGTTTTTAAGTTATCTTTTATATTTTTATATGCCTCTTTAATTGCCCAAAAGAAAGCAGGAATAAATATCAAACTCCATGGCAAAAAGCTCCATAAAAAACTATGAACTAAAAATAAAGCATCAGGATTATTGTTCCAATTACTTTCACCTGTTAGGCGTCCAAAACTCTGAGTCCAGTAAAAAAATCTTAATCCTGATGGGCCTTGCAAACCATACACAAATTTTTCAGGGTGTAAGTCAAACTGTTGATACAAACCCCAGCTCATAGGGAAAAGTAGCAAAGCAATAATTCCAATTGCTATTAAGTAATGCCAATTGAAAATGTAATGCCAGCTTCGGGTGATTAAAAACTGAGAGCCAAAAGCAATAATAATTACCATAAGCCCTATGGGTCCTTTGGTCATCATGGCAAGAGATACAGCAATTGAAAAATAAAGCAAATGTTTCAATTTTTTTGTGCTCATATAAGCTGCAAATTGCCAAAACGAGAACATTACAAAACCCGTTAACATACAATCTGTTCTAACATCATGTTGCATTAGATAGTAAGCTTGACAATTGGCAACAATTAGTACAGCATATATTGCAATTTGTTGGTTATAAAATATGATGCAAAATCTGTAAACCGAATAAATGCCTACCAATGAAATTAGAAATGAAGGTAAACGATAAGCAAATTGATTAATTCCAAATACTTTAAAAGAAAGAGCTGAAGTCCAAAACAGCATGGGTGGTTTGTCTAGATAATCATTACCTCTGTAAAACACCTCTAAAAAGCTTCCATTCAATACCATTTCCTTTGAAATGGCAGCGTATTGGGTTGCGTCAATATCAATAAGTGTTATAAAAAAGCCTGCTATATAACTTATGAATGTTATGATAGACAACCCAATTAGGTTAAAATCTTTAAATTGTATTTTATTAATCACGGTTGCAAAAATGGCAATAATAATGGACTATTTCCAAATAAAAAGTAGTATGAAATTAATTTAAATAGACTTAGTCTTTGCATTAGAACTTAATTCAAATACGGTTACTAAAATACATAAACAAGCTCTGATCACATTTAAAAAATTTTGGGCACAAGACTAAAAATATATAAGCTCTTGAATACACTAAATTTTATGAATTTCGGCTTCCATTTTGACTCATTTCTAACAATTATTTATAAAATTTATTTTACAAATTTTCTCTAAAAATCTTGTAATCCGCAAATTTCGGCTACTTTTGCACCGCAAATAATAAAAGCAATTGTTTGCCATGATAAACGACAACAATAAATTCTTTGGTGAAGGTCTAACATACGATGACGTATTGGTTCTACCTTCTTTTTCAGAAATCCTTCCTCGCGATGTAGATACATCAACCCTCTTAACTCGAAACATTCGAATTAATATTCCCATGCTATCAGCAGCAATGGACACGGTAACGGAGTCAAAATTGGCGATTGCCTTAGCACAAGAAGGTGGAATTGGCATTCTGCATAAGAATATGAGTATTGATAGACAAGCTGGTGAGGTAAGACGCGTAAAAAGAAGCGAAAGCGGAATGATACTTGCTACGCTTAAGGATGCTCACAAACTAATGAGCGAAAACAAAATTGGCGGCATTCCCATAATAAATGAGAATGGCATTTTGGTAGGAGTTTTAACCAACCGAGATTTGCGTTTCGAAAAAGCTTTGGACCGAAAAGTGAGCGAGGTAATGACTTCAGAAAATTTGATTACCGCACCCGAGGGAACAAGTCTTGCTCAAGCTGAGACCATATTACAACAATATAAAATTGAAAAACTTCCTGTAGTTGATAAAGACGGTAGGCTTAAAGGATTAATTACATACAAAGACATTCTTAAAATTAAAGCTCATCCAAATGCTTGTAAAGACAAGCATGGAAGACTTATCGTGGGCGCTGCTGTTGGAGTTACTGCTGATACAGAAGAACGGATTTCGGCATTGGTAAAAGCTGGTGTGGATGTAGTTATTATTGATACCGCTCATGGTCACTCTAAAGGGGTTTTAGGAGAAGTGAAGCGCATGAAAAGCATATTTAGCAACCTTGATATCATTGCTGGTAATGTAGCAACTGGAGAAGGTGCAAAAGCCTTGCTAGATGCAGGTGTGGACGGTGTGAAAGTGGGCGTAGGACCTGGTTCTATATGCACCACCCGAATCATTGCAGGTATTGGAGTACCGCAATTAACAGCCGTTTACGAAGCGGCAAAAGCCCTCAAAGGTTCAGGAGTTCCGGTGATTGCAGATGGTGGTATTAGATACAGTGGCGACCTTGTAAAAGCATTGGTAGCTGGCGCAAGCACCGTGATGTCGGGTTCTATTTTTGCAGGTGTTGAAGAGAGTTTGGGTGAAACCATTATTTATGAGGGACGTAAGTTTAAATCATACCGAGGCATGGGCAGTATAGAAGCCATGAAAGAGGGTAGTAAAGATCGTTACTTCCAAGATGCTGAAGATGAAATTTCAAAATTGGTACCTGAAGGTATTGTAGGGATTGTACCATACAAAGGAACCTTGAAAGAAGTGGTGTATCAGTTTGTGGGTGGATTGCGCGCAGGTATGGGATACTGCGGTGCTCCAGATATTGAAAGCTTACAAAAAGCGAAGTTTATTAAAATAACACCTGCAGGATCTAAAGAAAGTCATGCGCATGATGTTACCATTACCAAAGAAGCACCGAATTATAGTAGGTAGATTCTGCTTTCTTGCTTATCTATCTTATATTTTACGAACACTAAAACCTTACGAGTGTTTTTTATTATGCCTTATGCCATTTTACAGATATCAGGTAAGGTAAAATAATGTAGAAATATCAGCCAAAGACTTTGTCAATAGACTCACTCGCAGGATGCGAGCGAGTGGTTGTATATAATTAAGACATACCATGTGCAAACCCCAAAAAAGAAATATTATTGCAGCAAAAAATTTAATGAGTTGCATACAGCCATCTAAATTTGAGTGGATATGAGAAGTTTTTGATTAAAAAGCTTCCTCAACTCATAATGTTCTACCAATAAACCCAAAAGTAGAAATAACTATGAGAAGTTTGTTTATTATAATTATTGAAATTGTCGTGTTTGGTTCCAATATTTACGGCCAAACAGATTCTTCGATTTATTCAAACACAAGTTATGTGCCTAGATTTTCTGTAGGTTATCAGGGATATAGATACTTTGAATTAGGTATTTGTAGACAATATTGTGGATATAATAAAAATGGTGGAGGATGTTCAGACTTTTATTTTACAAATGAGTTCATTTTAAACAACTCAAATGTAATTTGGGGTCCAAAGATTGGATATGAACTGATGATAGCGGGCAATATTGCCATACTTCTTGGATTTGATGCTGTGCAATATTTTGATAAATCACATCAAAATTTTGTAATGACACCAAGAATATTTTTACCATTGACAAAAAACTGTACGCCATTAATTTTCTTTTCTTATGGATATAATTTTTATACAACAGAATATTTCCATGATTTGATAGGTAGAAATAAGTTTTCTTTAATCTTCAATATGAATTTTAAAGATCATAAAAATGTAAATAGATTTTATAAAAATAATTTAGGTCGCGATTCAAAATAATTACTTCACTGGGCCAAGCGAGGTTTTCCATTTTATTAGAATTATCAGCCAGAGGCTTATCAATAGACTCACTCGCAAGATGCAAGCGAGTGCAGGTCCTATGTGTTATAGAAAAATCAAACTTAGTCAAGAGGTTATTAATGAATTAGGTAGGAAGAAATAATTCTTAGTAAGTGCTTTTGCAAAAAATCATTAATTCTATATCCCACCCATCACCAACATTTCGGTCATGGTAGGGCTTGGGCTGCCACCCATTTTTTCTTGTGTAATGGCAAAGGCTTGGGCTTCGCCAAAGTCCTTCATTTTTATTAGGCTTGAGTCGGTTGGCTCCATGGGTAACATACCTGCATCCATTGGTTTTCCATCAACAATAGCCCATAATTGGTATTGCATACCCTCTGCAGGTGGAGGTAGTTTCTTTACTTCAACAAAAACTTCACGTGTGTTTTTATTCCAATACACCATAGCCATGCTTTCAGGAGATTTTACCATGCCCTTCATCATCACCTTAGCTACTTCAGGGCTGCTTATAATCTGCATCTCATTTTTCATCAAGTCCATTTTAACTTGATTGTGTTTAGTATTCTCGGCAAGCAAACTTTTTTCAGCATTCAAAGCTATCATTTGCTGATTGGCGTCCTTCCATTTGCTATACAAAATCACATTGGTGATGCTGCTTAAAACAAACATGGTAACAGAAGCTGCAATCAACCATTTATTGTTAAATATAGATGGCTTTTCTTCTTCCTGAAAAACTTCGTTTTTGCTATGAATTTTAATTTTAGCGACAGGTTTTTCAATTGATTCTATTTCATCAAAAATAGCTTGCTTGATATGCCCAGGGGCTTTCTTGGCGTGGCTTTGTGCATACAAGGCAAGGTCGGCTTGGATACGGTCCAATTCGACTTGCAACTCAGGGTATATTTTACAAAGTCTTTCCACATCCATTTGCTCTGCTTCATCGCAAAGACCCATGGCATAGCTTTCTAAAACGCCCGATTCTATGTATGCTTCTATATTCACGTTTTCTGCACGTTTAATATTTGTCGTAAATGCTGCATGGCAGCACGAATTCTTGTTTTAACAGTACCCAAAGGCATATCCAATTCTTGCGAAATTTCTTCATGAGTATAGCCTTCAAAATATACTTTATCTATCAAAATTTTATGCTCAGGTTTCAACTTAGTTAAAACCTCTTTTAAACCGATATGATCCACCTGTGAGGTAGTTTGCTCAGTCTTGTCAATATCATTTACGAAATCTTCAATGCTTTGGTTTTGAGCCTCATTCTGATATTGCCTCGAACGAATTTGATCAATAGCTGCATTGCGGCTAATGTTCATCATCCAAGTAAAAATGCTTCCTTTCTCCCTTGAATAATTATCAATATTCTTCCAAATTTTTACAAACACCTCTTGCAATACATCTCCGGCTATTTCATCACTCAACACAATGCGATTGATAACACCAAACAAAGCATCTGAATAATTATCATACAAATAGCTAAAAGCATGCTTGTCCTTAGCTTTTAAAGCCAAAACCAAGGTCTGTTCATCATTGTATTTACTTATCGATTTTACCAAAAAATTAGGTTTTTGTATAATACAAGTATCATATTTTTTTGACAAGTATCCAATATTTCATTTCCACTCTCTTGGATTATACGTTATCATGCCCAAAACATATCTATGGATTAAAATATTTTATAGCCAAATTCTCTTTGCTTTTCGTTAAATTTGAATGGTAAAAACATTTATGAGATACTATTTTATTCTGATAAGCATTTTGTTTTGTGTGAATGCCAAGGCACAAGCACCAGCTCCTGCCTATACCCTAGATTTGGATAGAGCCAATGCAGCCTTTGCCGCCAAGAAATACAACACGGCAGCAGGTTTTTATAAAAAAGCTTTTGCCAAAATAAAAGACGAGGAACTAAAGCAAAAAACATTGTTCAACATTGCTGAAAGTTATAGAAGAAGTAATAATTACAAGCAAGCCATCAAATGGTTTGAAGAGACCATTAATTCAAAATACCCTGATCCTAACATTCTATACAGCTATGGACAATTGCTTAAAAACTTTGAAAGATATGACGAGGCTGGAAGACAGTTTTATGATTTTTTGTTTGAAGTACCCGCTGATGTCAGAGGAAAAATTGCCCAACAATCTTGCTTGATGGCTCAAACATGGAAAGCAAATCCTGAAAAATTTACTATTAAAAATGTAAAAGAAATCAATACCGAATTTAGCGACTACTCCCCTTTTTATACCAACAATAAACTTATTTGGTCATCCTCTCGCAAAGAAGCACAAGGCAACGAAATATTTGAATGGACAGGTCAGAAGTGCAGTGATTTTTTTGAATCAAATTTGCTTGGGGATGCTTTTACAAAACCAAGCAATGTGAAAGGTGCAGTAAATACCAATTTTAATGATGGTAGCGCATGGATTGATATTACCGGTAGTACCATGTATTTTACCCAATGCAATGGCATAGATGGTAAGGGAATGAACTGTAAAATTTATGTATGTTATTTTCAAAACAATACTTGGATAGCTCCTAGCCTATTGCCTTTCAATTCTGATTCGTTCAGTTGTGGACACCCAGCCTTAAGTGCTGATGGTAAGCGATTGTTTTTTAGCAGCGATATGCCTGATGGGTATGGCGAAAAAGATTTATACTATTGCGTGTATGATGAGATAAAAAACAAATGGGGCAAACCTGTTAATCTTGGACCCAATGTAAATACCAATGAAGATGATATGTTTCCTTTTGTAGATGAAGATGGGATAATTTACTATTCAAGCAAAGGTAATATAGGCATGGGTGGTTTAGATGTTTTTAAAACACAAGACTCTTCAGGAACCTTTAAAAAGGCTTTAAACATTCAATATCCCATCAACTCCGGAGGAGATGATTTTGGCATCAACTTTATACCTAAAACCAAAAGACAAGCAGATAAACCCATAGCCTATATTAGCTCAAACAGAGAGGGTGGACTAGGCGATGACGATATATATAGTATCACCATCAAGCCTTATGTTTTTTTGCTAAGGGTTAAAACGATTGACCGTGAAGAGAACCAAGCAACCAGTGCTTTGGTAGTTTTGAATGACAGTTTAGGTAAAAATATTTACAGCATCAAATCAAACGAAAAAGGTGAGTTCATAGGTGAGCTTCCTTTGAACAACTTGTTAAGTGTTTTTGCAAGCAAGGAAAAGTATTTTTCAAGCGCCACAACTGTAATATCTAGCAAAGGAATTAGCAAAGATTCTACACTTGAAATTACTTTATACTTAGACCCTATACCCGCACCAGAAGTGGACTTTACACTTCAAGGAATCTTTTATGATCTAGACAAATATGACCTGCGTATAGGATCTAAAAAGGCATTAGACTCACTCATTGTGATATTGAAAAACAATCCTAATATCGTTATTGAATTAGCATCGCATACCGATAGCCGCGCTCCTGCAGATTATAACTTAGAACTTTCGAAAAAACGCGCCCAAAGTTGTGTGGACTATTTAGTTCAAAAAGGCATAGCTAAAGATAGATTAGTGCCTGTAGGATATGGTGAAACAAAACTAGTAAACGATTGTACTGATGGAGTTGACTGCAGCGAAGAGGAGCACCAACAAAACAGAAGAACTACGATTAGGGTCCTTAGGACGGATTATAAGTTGAAGAAGTAGTCAATGGCAATCAATTAGTTATTGAGAAAGAATATAGTTTACGAACCTCAGCAGTTCAAGCTCAGGCATTGCTCTGATCGGAAAAGAGATATGGGCAGCTTCACTTCCAAATGGAATAGAATAAAAGATTGTAACTTTTATTCTCAATATTATGGGAGGATATTAACAATAAGATGCTAATTTACATGAAAGCATAGCATTTGTGCTGTCGGAGGAAATGGATTTAGGTATTTCTTTAATTTTATAATCAATTGCATTATTGAGATTTTGCGGGGATAAAAGAACTATTATTTAAGCAATAAAGCTTTATAAATAAATTCTATCTTTGCGCCTCAAAAAAATAGAGCGATGTTAGATAAATTAGAGGCTATATACCAACGATCAAAACAAGTAGAAGACATGCTATCGCAGCCGGATATATTGGCTGATATGAAGCGTTATACTCAAATGAATCGCGAATACAAGAGTTTACAGCCCTTGGTTAACAAATATTTTGAATACAAAAACCTCATTGGAAATATTGATAACGCTAAAGAAATCCTTAAAAACGAAAAGGATGCCGACCTACGTGATATGGCCAAAATGGAATTGGATGAATTAGATCCCCTAGTGGCACCAATGGAAGAAGAAGTTAGAATATTGCTTATTCCCAAAGACCCTGAAGATGATAAGAATGCGGTGGTTGAAATTCGTGGTGGTACAGGTGGTGACGAGGCTAGTTTATTTGCTGGTGAGCTTTTCCGTATGTATGAAAGATACTGCGATAAGCGTGGATGGAAGACTGAAGTTATAGATTTTACTGAAGGTACTGTAGGAGGATTTAAAGAGATCGTGATGGAGGTTTCTGGTGATGGGGTATATGGGGTGTTGAAATACGAAAGTGGTGTGCACCGTGTTCAGCGTGTACCTGATACCGAAGCTCAAGGAAGGGTTCATACTTCGGCCGCCTCAGTTGTAGTTTTGCCCGAGGCTGAAGAGGTAGATGTAGAAATTAACCCTGCCGATATCGAAATGCAAACTGCTCGAAGCGGAGGTGCTGGTGGTCAGAATGTAAATAAGGTGGAGAGTAAGGTAATGCTAACGCACAAGCCAACGGGCATTGTTGTTGTTTGTCAAGTTGAGAGGAATCAGCTAGGTAACCGTAATCGCGCCATGCAGATGTTGCGCACCAAACTGTATGAAATTGAATTGCAAAAGCACAATGATGGCATTGCGAACAAGCGTAAAACGATGGTGTCAACTGGTGATAGATCTGCTAAGATTAGAACCTACAATTACCCACAAGCACGTGTGACTGATCATCGTATTGGTTTAACCAAATACAATTTGCCTGATGTGATTGCAGGTGATATACAAGAATTTATTGATAAGCTTCAAATTGCTGAGAATTCCGAGAAATTGAAAGAAGGTCAAATGAACTAGAGATGACCCTTTAACTACACCAAAAAGCAAAATATTATCTTAAATGTTGTAAAATACATTTTAATTGCTATATATTCGTCCCGATGGACAAATCTCAAAATATTCATGATTTTGTAAACACAACATTTTTTGTGTCTGTTTTACGATCATTGATTCTTGTTGAGCTGTTGGTATTTTTTTATATAGGCATACAATCCTCTTTTTCACTTTTGTATTGTTTGCAGGCCCTTTCGCTTGTTGTACTGCATATTACCACCTTTCAGTCCTCAAAGTATTTCTCATTTAATTTTTTTCCTTATGGCATAATTATTTCGCTTGCACTAATGCTTTTGTATAATGCTTATAGTCCAATATCCATTTCGTTTATTGGCTTTTCTGTTTCGTTGGTTTTTTATTCTATTTTTTTAATTAAACACAATTGGCTTCAATATTTTTATGTATGTATCATTATCATCTCTGCTTTTGCCAGTGAGGTATAAAAAGGCACCGATTATGAAATTGCCCTTATGGTACTTATCCCATCCATTGGATTCACAAGTCTTTTTTATACACCATTTTGCACTTACAGAAAACCCAACTTCAGTTGGCAAATAACATTCAAGAACTTATTAAGGCAAAATCAGAATTAAGACTATTAATAGAAAACACGAATGTTGATATTTGGAGTGTTGATAAAAGTTATAGATACATTAAAGGAAACTCCAAGTTTGAGAATTATCTATACATAGCTCATAACAAAACAATTGTAATAAACCAAAATATACTTGAATTTACGGAGGATAACGAAGATAAATTATTTTGGAAAAAGATTTATGACAGGGGTCTTAAAGGTGAAGTTTTTACATTAGAAACGGAGAAAAATATTAATAATGATCTAATTACTTTTGAGATTAATGTTAATCCCATGTATGATGTTTCCAACAATGTGTATGGTGTTACTTTATTAAGTAAAAATATTACCCAAAAGAAACTTTTTGAAAAACAAAGAGTTGACAGCCAGAAGTTTCTGGATATTGTTTTAAATGAAATGCCTATTGGCTTTGAGCTCTTTAACAATGAGGGGTTTTTAATAAGAATGAATGAGAAACAAATGAAGAATTTGGCTATCTCTAAACCCGAAAATTATATTAATAATTATAATATTTTGACCGATTCATTCAGTTTGGCAAGCGGACAGTATGAATATTACAAAAGGGCTTATAGTACCGGTGAAGTTGTTAATTATGAAATTGTTATTGATTTTGATTTGCCAGAAAATCCTTTTCCAAATATGAAATCGGTTTCTACATTTGAGGTAAATTTGTTTTCAATAAAAGGCGAGAATGGAAGCATAAAGGGCTTGATAGCACTAACATCAGATATTTCGGTAAGAAAGCGCAATGAGCAAATTCTTCTGGAGCAAAATAAACGCTTTGAGGAATATAGTTTCACTTTGTCCCATGTTATACGCAAACCCGTTGCAAATCTGATTTCATTGACAGGCTTGCTCAACGATCATGCTGATATTAATGTTGAAGACCAAAGCACATTGAATTTTATTCATGATTCGGTGCAAGAGTTGGATGGTATCATTAGAAATTTAAATTCAAGGCTTAACTCTAATTTATAATAAACAATAGATATGAAACTTAAATTATTGCAAATTGATGATGATAGTATCAATAACATGGCCAATGAGCGATTACTCAAGAAAATGGGCGTAGAATTGGAGGTTACTAATTTTTTAAATCCAAATGAAGCAATTAGCTATTTATCCAACAATGATGCCTATTATGATTTAATGCTTCTCGATATCAATATGCCACAATATAGCGGTTGGGAATTTCTTGAGAAATACGCTTTGCTAAACAAAACAATGCCTATCGTTATGCTAACCACTTCCTTAGATCCACGTGATCAAAACAGGGCCATAGAGAATAGTTTATTAAATGGTTTTTATTCTAAACCACTTACCAGGCAAATGCTGATTGAAATATTTCATACTTGCCAATTGCCATGTGAT
>RGVD01000320.1 GCA_010027395.1 Bacteroidota bacterium | reverse complement strand
CCATAAGACCACTTATAATACGAGAAAAACAGTAATTAATATCTCCTAATATAGTAGAAAATTCATTATTGTCCATATGACCCTGTAAACCCTTTGGAGTATTAATACAATCCATTAGTTTTTCTATACAAGGGTCTAGTTGTTTGCGTAAATCTTCTTTAATGTATGGCATTTTAATCTCCTAAACATTTACACTTATATTTTAAGCAATAAGAACACTTTGGGCCAGGATCAGTATTTCCAAAATAATTAGCATATCCATCCCAAGTTTCTTTGCCGGTATCAATACATACAAGCTTTTTCTTGCCTTTTCTTATAATATATCCAAGGTTAGCCCAATGACAGTCCCAAAATTTTAACTTTGTTCTATCATAAATAGAATCAACTAATCTTTGTATATTGCATAGTCTAACTTTTTTATTTCCAGTCTTAGCTAGTTCTGTGACGTATCCCCAGCCACTTTTTTTACCCGGAAAAAATCCTTCATAACCCATCTTGCATACTTTGGAATGTACTTTTGGTGCAAGATCATGTTTGCTTAATTTAAGCTGAATTTTTCTAGCATACTTCGCTCTAGACTTAGAAATGAATTCTTTGAATCCTAATGATGGTTCATTTAGTATTTTAAAAAGAGTGCAATAACCACCATCATCGCTATAGTATTCGTACAGATCAATCCTGTATTTAGTATTAAACATATCAATAAGAGATTATCTCTGGTACTTCACCAGTCAGATTATAAAGAAATTCTTTAGCTTTTTCTATGCTATAGAATTCACCCAAAAATATAGAACCTGTTCTTACATCATCAATATATCTTTTTCCATAAATTTGGTAAAATGGTTCGTCTAAAACCCCCCAATCATCAGACAAAAATTGTTCAGCGTTTTTAACTTGTTCTATAATTATACCATTTTCATAGTCATCATATTCTCTTACGGTGACTAGTTCAAAATACGCTATAGGAGATTTAGGATTATTATTTTTTATTAGACCATTACACAAAGTATTAGTCATTTAATTTTTCCTATAAAGAGGAATCACAGTATCTTGATCAACATAAGGATTGTTATGAAGCCTCAAATCGAACAAATCCCCTTTGTCATTTATTCTAGCATATGCCACAGGATTAGCAAGAGATTCTTCTGTTTTTTGTAGCTTATCAGCTAATTCTAGGTACTCATTGGTTTGATCAACGGCAAATTGATTAGCTTTAAAAACTTCCATACTCCATTCTTTCACTTGTTCTTTAACTTTAGAGTTTTCTTCTCTTAGTTTTTTAAGCTCATCTTTGGCATTATTAACCCAAAATCTATCAGCGCCACAAGACCAAGCAAAATCAATGATAGTTTCAAGAGGATCAGCATTTTTATCCATATAGTTTACCAGTTCTATAAATGTTTTTCGTATATTATCTTCCCAGTTTTCATATTCTTCGATCATTTTCTAGCTTTGCTACTTTCTCTTCCAAAACGCTAACTCGTTCATAAATGTCTTTACTTGCTAGTGGAAGCAAGTCTTTGGCCGGGGTTTTACCGTCTCCAATTCTAGCATCCCATACTTGGCGCTCGACATCTTTTTCATACAAGATAACTTCCCCAAGTCTGGGAATATAAGATGAATTATGTCTAGCTTTTCCAATTCCAAAATAACCGTTCATTCACAAAACCCTCTTTCTGCTGAACCATCATAATGTCCAGTATCATATCCTTGACCATGACCCACAGTATAAGCTGCCATAAGCCATTTTATAATCTCATCAGTTGTATTTTCTGCAACATCAAGTTTTATATCACTTATAATTCGATCTATTCTTGGACCGAATTTTTCATCTTGATGTAACCATTTCTCGAATGTCATAAATTTTCTATATTTCTGATTTGACTGGTGTATAATCTCGCAGGTGGGACTCGAACCCACATGGCTAAATGCCGAGGGATTTTAAGTCCCTTATGTATACCAATTTCATCACTGCGAGGTGTTCAATGGATGATAACAAAAAGTGTTCAGTCTGTCAAATCGAAAAGTCTAAATCCTGTTTTGGTTTCAAAAATAAAAAGTTGGGTAGACTTCATAGTAGATGTAAAGAATGTCAAGCTGATTATCATAAAATCTATTATAAAGCCAATAAAGAAACATATATAGAAAAAAGTAAACGAAATAACTCTAAGTACAAAAATCAAAATAAAACATTTGTTGACCAATATAAAGAAAACAAAGGGTGTAAATTTTGCGGCGAAACTTGTCCAATATGCTTAGATTTTCATCATAAAGACCCAACACAAAAGGATAGAAATGTTTCTCGTATGAAAAATAGTTCACATTCTATAAAAGCAATTAAACAAGAAATACATAAATGTATAGTAGTTTGTTCTAATTGTCATAGAAAACTTCATGCT
>RGVD01000319.1 GCA_010027395.1 Bacteroidota bacterium | reverse complement strand
TTTTCAAGTATTAGGGCATTACTACCGTCAAGTCGTCAAGCCAATGCTCAAACAAATGAAAAAAGAAGGACTATTTAAAGGACAAAATAAGGTCCATTTCACAAAAGCCAAAGCGCTTTTCAAACTTCAAGAAGGTTTATTATCTGAACAAGCCAAAACAACATTTACCGAGTTGGTTGAACGTTTCGATAAACTCAAACTGGTTTATCAATATCGCCAAAACCTGCAAAATATTTGGTTGAAAACGGCAAGTAATCAAAAAGAACTGGTTGACGCTTTACAAGCATGGTGTAAATCTGCTGAAGAGTCTGGGATTGAATACCTAAAAGAGTTCTCTAAAACCATTCAAAGTTATCGATTGGTTGTCGCAACAGTTTAATGCCAATTCAGACCTAAAAATAAAACACTAATTACAATCAATTCTCACTTGAAAGCATTTTGCACTTCATGATAAAAATAACGGCGAATAATCTACCAAAGACATGCACCGTCAATCACAGAAAAACTAAGATTTTTTGGCTATTGAGCACAAAAATTGAAAGATAGGACAGTCCACTTATAATACGTATAGTTGAATTAATATCATTATATTTGTTTGTCTGCAAACATTACCAAAACAATTTATCAAATTATTGTCAACGCATGAGTAATTATGTGGATCTTAAATTTAGTGATGAAGAAGCTGTAACCCTTTATTTATATGGTGTTATCGAGGGATATCGTACATTGAAATCCATTCATCGTTATGCAAAGAAACATTTGATGAGCTGGTTTCCTCATCTACCCAAATATGGCGCTTTTGATCAGCGAATTAACAAGCTGAATGATATATTTATTCCGTTGGTCGATTTGATGAGCACACAGCTCACTAATTCTCTGAATATGGAGTCTCTTATTGGGCTCACGGACTCCATGCCTATCATTATGGCGCAACGAGGTCGCCGTTTTCATGCTAAAGTGGCTCCTGAAATTGCCACAAAAAATGGTTATTGTGCAACAAAAAAGCTCTACTATTATGGTGTGAAATTACATGTTATCGCTAGCCAGCAAGCCGGTACACTTCCTGTTCCAGTATGTATTGGATTGACAAATGCCGGCATGAATGATCGAAAAGCATTTGAACAAATAATTTCGTTTTTACCATCCAACATGCTCAGCTGTTATGCAGACAAAGCATACCAAGTTGAAAACGAAGCCATTCATCAAGAACATAACGTGACTTTATTTACACCAGTAAAAAAAGAAAAAGGACAAAAATTTTTAGACGCTGCCGATCAATGGTTATCAACGGCCATTTCACAAGTGCGACAACCCATCGAGTCATTCTTCAACTGGGTCAATGAGCGCACAGGTATTCAAATCGCCAGTAAAGTTCGATCTTCTCGAGGATTAATGGTGCATGTCTTTGGTAGATTAGCTGCCGCTCTTTTTATTATGAGGGACAAAATGATTGCAAATGGATATTAATTGTAATTGGTGCTTTATTTTTAGGTCTGAATTGGCATTCTAGACTGTTATTGTTTTTAATCGAGCTCATTTGAAGAAAGGCAGTAATATTTTAACCGCCATCGTTTTTTTCATCTGAATTTACAAAAACCTTGACACGTTAATACCAACACAATATCTAGTAAATAAAATTCAAAAAAACCATATTGATATGAAAATTGTCAAGAAAGTGTAAAAATTATAAAAAAAGAGTTTTTTTTAAATGGAATTCGATAGAATAAAATTATTCTGCTGCAAAAACTTAATCAAGGAAATATAGAAATGGACACACAAATTGAAGCTGATTTACGCTTAAAGTTACATATTGACTATCCTGATCTAGAAGATTGTTATGTGGATGGGTATGCCTGTGCACTTGCTGGCATCGATGAATTCAGTAACCCATATGCGAACGATTCCATCGAGGGGGAATATTGGACAGAGGGTTGGTGGGCAGGCTTTTATAGCGAAAAAGCGCTTTTTAATCTGGAAGGTCCTGTCATTGAAAAACAACAACCCAAACCAGAAGACCACAAAGTCGCCCATATGATTGTCAGAATTTTAGAAATCTCTGGTGTGATTGCGGTTTCTGCACTGGTCGGTTATCAAATTTGGGATTTGGTCGCCTAAATGCCTTGAACCAAATGCTGTATTTTTGTCACCATCGTTTTTAGTTTGAGTATTTCTTCTGGGTTAAATTCTTTGTAAGTTGCTGTACCTGGATTGAGTGCAACAGTCACGTGTTCGCCCAGTCCAGCAAGCAACTCGATGGCACTTAATTCATAGATGTCAATGCGACTCATGCTTTCAGCCGCCCACTCTATTAAAAATATCTTTTGACTAAATATAGGTAAAAATACATATTCATCAGATTCTAAAAATAAAACTCGTGGTTCATCGCCTGAGCCTTTTTCA
>RGVD01000318.1 GCA_010027395.1 Bacteroidota bacterium | reverse complement strand
ACACAATTGGCAGAATATGGAATTCCTTACTCGTCTTATATTTTAAAAAATCCGGAATTAATAACATATCTTTTAAATGGAACACTTACCATTGAAGATTTTGTGATCCAAGCTCAAGTTGCTTCGCAAGAAATTGAACGCTTTACACCAGGCTCTGGTTACGATAACAGCCAACGACCTAAAGTACTCCTTAGCCCATCATGTATGATGATTGTCAAAGAAGGTTTCTGTACTGCACAAGATTTGATGGATCTAGATGCCGCACATTTTTTCTTAATTGCTACAAAGTCTCCTGTATTGGACGCTATTTGTGAAGGCAGAACAACGTTAGAAATTTTACAAAATCTCACAATAAGTGATTTAAAAGAGGCAATTAGAACTAAACAATATCCCGCTCCACAAGCTGCACTAGGGTATTAGTTTATTTTAAATGGGATAAGTCGAAAAATTAAACTATCTATGCAAAAATCGGATCAACATGGCCCCTCAGCGCAGCGGTCTTAATGTGGGGCCATTATTCAATCATATGGTATTTTAAGACAATTGGCCCAGAAAGAATTAAATTACGAACAAAATGATTTTGATCAGTTGCGCCAATTAACACTAGATAAATATGAAGAATTGATGCGGATAAAAAAAGAAGATTTTTGATTTTATGCTGTTTTTAAATAGCTGTTCTTTTTAATCATTAAGCGCATCGCAAGCAGTACGATACTAAAGATAACACCAATTATCATCCCATACCAAAGACCAAACGGGCCTAATTTTGTATATTTAGCAAAAATATAACCGATGGGCAGTGCAATCCCCCAATAGCTAATTAGGGAAACCCACATCGTTAGACGTGTTTCATGAAAAGCTCTTATCGCCGCAAATAATGCAATTCTTAAAGATTCTAATATTTGATAAAAGCCACATAAAGTTAAGAAATGAGTTGCCAGTAAAACAAATTGTTGGTTATTTTTCTCGTGAATATTGGTATCGATGGAAATGAAGGCATGAGGGAAAATCCAAAGAAATAAACTAATACAAAGTGTTAATCCAATGCTTAAAAGACATCCACTCCAAATCACTGAATAGATATGTTCTTTATCATTTGCTCCAAGTAAATGCCCCATATGTACTGTAATGGCTTGTGATAAAGCAAAGATTAAAGCCATAGACAATCCAATGTACTGAAATGCAATTTGATTAGCAGCCAAATATAAATAACTCACCTTACGCAGTACCCTTCAGTAACTGCAGTTCATTGAACATAATTTGATTGGCTTTTAAAAGTAGTTTTTGCTTAATAGCAAAATGATTCATGGCAGTTTTTACCTTCAATAACTCCAATTTACAGAATGCCACCATGGCTGCAAACAGATGGTTACATTGAGTTTGAATTGTCTTAGTCGGTGATTTCGATAAGCTTGCATTTTGTTTAATAGATTTGTGAAACTCTTCAATTCTCCACCGTTTTTGGTAGACTTCGTACATGCGGTCAGCATCAATGGATAAATCATTCGTGATGAGATAAAGCGTACCTGTTGAGCCGTCTTCGTTTGTGAAGACTTTCTTGAGTAATTTGGCAGGAAACGCTATGTCCTTAAGATATACGGTGATGGCGTCACCATTATTCCACTCGAGTGTATTCACTTGTTGATATTGACCGCTATCAGCATCTCGCTTAGTTAATGCCACACAGCGATTAGATTTGATGCCGATAATGAAGTGTTTTTTTAAATCCTGATGAATAAAAGTCATATTGACTTTTGAACCAAACCAGTTATCTGCTAATACATAATCAAATAAGACATGATTGCTCACGGCTTGCTGAATCAAAGAACGAAACATATCATTTTTGCTGATTTGCGACTTTCGCTTCTGTTTACGCGTGGCTACGTCAGAATATACCACGTCTTTTTTGACCGTTTCGTAACCGACTGGCAAAGCAATATCCCCGTATCGAACTAAGCAAGAAACAATGTTGATACCTTTTATATGACGATTTTTAGCGTGAGAAAAATGCCAGCAGTTGAGTGCATTTTCATCTGTATATGTTTTCTCAGATATCGTGTCATCCAGTAATAAAACACCACCTGTTTTTTGTTCATGGCGACGTACGGATGCTTTTACATATGTCCATAGTTCTTTTGACCCAAATTCACCAGACCTTAAATGGCGACTTACTTGATCATGGCTAATTTCACCATCAAACATTGCGGCTAAACCTGTCGCTGTCGCATAGTGATTTTGGCTGATTAGATAATCGCTGTATATGTCTAAAAGATCCGTTTTCATTTTTTTGTCCTTATAAAACAACGGACAAAAGATACGCACTTTTAGAAATTAATCAATACCTGCTGCGTAAGCTGAGTTAAAAAGTATCTTTTAATAATTTAGGATGGAATTTAATAGACCAAATTATGGTACATAAAACACAATTA
>RGVD01000317.1 GCA_010027395.1 Bacteroidota bacterium | reverse complement strand
AGACTCTTTCCTCAAGCCAGTTCTCGACTCCGCTCGAACTGACATCGAGCATTATTAGAACAATAAATACTAACTCTCTTCAAAATTTTTATGTGAGGTTTCATTTTTACATTCGGAAAGTTCTTTAATTTTATTCCAATTTTCCATAATCAAAGCTTCCTTCTTTTTCCTACTCCACTTTTTAAGCTGCGTCTCCCAATTTATTGCTTAGTTGTAATCTGAAAATAATTGAAAATACACAAGTTCAACTGGACGCCTATTAAAGGTATATGAGGTAGCATTTTCACCCATATTATGCTCATCTAATCTGCGATTAACATCATTTGTTACACCCACATAATATGAATTATCACAGCATTTTAGCATGTATACATACAAATGTTTAATCATAGTTTTTATTTATAACGAATATAATCATTTCGTTAAACTGTTCTCGACTCCGCTCGAACTGACAAATGCCTAAGATTTTATTAAAAGTCTGTTATAAAGTTGAGGCTGTCATTTTGAGCAGAGTCTGTCATGCAAGCGGAGTCTATCATGCCAAGCGGAGTATGTCATGCCAAGCGGAGTATGTCATGTCGAGCGGAGTCGAGACATAGACAGACTGCTTCTCCCAAGCCAGTTCTCGACTCCGCTCGAACTGACATAGGGATATGCTCGAACTGACATAGGGAAAGGTTCGAACCTACATAGACCTAATTCAATAGTTATCAATAATCATTCATATGAGAATTTAAAAGTTTTCATTACAATGAAAAAAAACTTCATATTTCAATTTATTGTATGTGTATCTGGGAAAGAGGAAGATAAGCTAAAACCATTTAATGAATGCTTGGAGAGAGCGATTCGACCTACCTGCCTTATTTTTTAAAGCAACTAGGCACACATCCATTTATCTGTTTCAAATTCTCTTATATTCGCCATAAATTTTCGAAACCATCCTCATTGTATGAATAAAATATTTTTAATCACCAAACGAGAATACCTATCGAGGGTAAAGAAAAAATCATTCATTGTAATGACCATCCTTTCACCCCTTCTTATCATATTGTTTTATGGCTTGATATTCTTTTTCTCTTTCAATAAAGATTTAACCGAAGACAAAAAGAATATTACCGTTTGTGATGAAAGTGGTTTGTTTGCCAACAAACTTAAAGACAGCAAAACGATTGTATTCAATTACAATGGCAGCATCAAAGGCAATGAAGAAGCCTATCTAAAACAAGGTGATGACTATGGTATTCTTATCATTCCTGAATCATCAGGAGATAGCCTTGGAAAGGTAACTTTTATCTCAAAAGAACAACCGAGCCTATCCACCCAATCCTATATCGAAGATCAGATTGAAAATGTATTGAAGAATATTAAACTAGGTAAATTTGGTATTGAAAAAGAACTATTAGACAAGGTAAATCAAACAAGCGTATCAATCAACACAGTTAAACTAACGGATGAAGGTTTAGAAAAAGGAAATACAGGAGTTACTACAGCCATAGGCTATTTCTCTGCCTTTCTTATTTATCTTTTCATTTTCCTTTATGGTGTGCAAGTGATGCGTGGTGTGATTGAAGAAAAAACCAATCGCATTGTCGAAGTAATCATTTCATCAGTGAAACCCTTCCAATTGATGATGGGTAAAATTATAGGTATTGCCTTAGTAGGATTAACGCAATTTATTTTATGGGCATTGCTAGTTATCGTGCTTAGTCCTATGGTTAGCAAACTCATCTTATCATTCATGGATTTGCCACCAGATGCCATTCAATCCATGTCGGCAGCCACGCAACAAGGGGCTGCGCAGGTAAAACAAAATGGTGTTTTAAACTTCCTTTCTGATTTATCACAATACAATTTCACACTTATCATTGGTATGTTTATCTTTTATTTCGTGTCGGGTTATTTGTTCTATGGAGCCTTGTTTGCTGCAGTTGGTTCTGCTGTTGATAGCGAAACGGATACGCAACAATTTATGCTACCTATTACCATTCCATTGGTATTTTCATTGGTAGTGGCACAAAGTGTGGTTACCTCCTCTCCTAATGGCAATATCAGTTTTTGGTTAAGTATGATACCACTCACCTCCCCTATTGTAATGATGGTGCGACTTCCATTTGGTGTTCCTGCATGGCAGTTGGGCTTATCTATGGTGTGCATGATTGCAGGTTTCGTAACTGTAGTTTGGATTGCCGGAAGAATATACAGAATTGGCATTTTGATGTATGGCAAAAAACCAAGCTATAAAGATTTGATTAAATGGATTGGCATTAAGCAATAGCGAAAGGATTTAGGATAAAGGAATAAGGCAAGAGGGATTGGGGGAAAGTTATTTATTCCTAAACTAAAAACGAACAACTGATAACCATCAACTGATAAGCATCAACTGACAACTATCAACAGACAACTATCAACTGACAACCATCAACTGACAAC
>RGVD01000316.1 GCA_010027395.1 Bacteroidota bacterium | reverse complement strand
GTTTGGTTTGGGCATCCACAAAAACAGTGGCATTTGTAAATGCATAATAATCTGGCTTATCATCATGAGGACCATTAACAGGGAATGTCTGTTGGGCATTTGTCAAATTTGCTATTAGAAAAAACGATAGCAAAAAAAGAAAGTGAATTTTGATTATGTTCTTCATATTAAAGCATGCAATATAAAATTATATTCATAAGATGTATGAAACAGAATTATGCTCGGCTAGATGGCAAGGAAGGAAAGGAAAACGATGAAAGTGTTAATCATCTTTTAGCTTTTCAAATTTGTTCAAAACAGCCATTGAGAGGGAGGGATTTATCAACTCTTCCAATTATTCTTATTGCTTAAGTCCTTTACTTAGTCTTTAGTTTAGATAATTAAGTGTATGCGCCATGATAAACTTTACACTAAAAGTATTAATATTTAAGTAATAAAAAATTAACATGTGATGTCTATAATATTATTTTGATAATATCATTTTAATGTATTTTTTTGTAAATCAAAGGCGGAACCGAAAAGCCAACGAGTAGGACAATTATTAATAAATACAATATGAAAAAAACATTATTAATTATGGCTTGCATTTTAGTGAGCGCACAAGTGTTCTCACAGGACAGAAAAGGATTTATTGGAATATCACTTGGTGGAGCAATTCCAGTTGGTGCGTTTAGTGAATCATCTGGTACCTATAATACTGCAGGATATGCAACTACTGGAGCAAGTTTTAATATTAATTTCAACTACAGGCTAAACGATTGGATTGGTTTAAGTATTTCTTCAGTAGGCGCTGCAAATAGTATTAATGCAGAAAAATTAATCTCAAGCAACATTTCTGCAAGTGGATTATCATATTCCATAGATAAGGCCTCATCTATGAGCTGTTTTCTTATTGGAGGAATGATAAAAAAACAGAGTTTTCCATTATATGGCAAAATACAAATTGGTTATGGCAGTGTCAAAACTGCTGAACTTACTTTATCAGACTTTACTACCTCAGCTACTTTTAAACAGTCTGATCCAGCATATGGATTTGCATATAATCTAGGTGTTGGGGCTTTGTTTTCATTATCAAATAGATGGGCGTTAACCGCTTCAATTGATTATGTAAGCTGCTTGGGTAAACCAAGTGCTACATTAGTAAATAATTCAACAGGTGCTAAATCTTACAGCCCCACCTTTGATTATGGACAAAATTATATTGGTGCACAAATTGGAATAGGTTACATGTTCCAATAATAATTGGAATAAATAACTCTTTAAAATGAAATGCCCACCTATTTATGATAGGTGGGCATTTCGTTGTATTTAAGATAAAATTATTTCTTCGTTCTTCTAAATAAATAGCGAGTGATAAATATCCCTGATGCATCTTTAGATGAACTTTGTACACCAGTGGTAACTTCTGCCAATTCCCATCCTTCATTAGAATATTCGTTGATTCTGTCTACTATCAATTTGTCGTTGTTTGAAATGTTTCCAAAATTGATACCTACCATACTAAAAAAGTTCATTAAGTCCTTTTCTACACTTACACCTTTTTCATCAGTAGTCAAAATACGCGAGCGACCAAGGCCACCTGCAACTAAAGATTCAACGGTTGAGAACTGTTTGTATTCGTAAACAGTGGCTGCTTTTTCTGATGGTTTAAAAGCAAAAATGGCGAAAACGCCTGCTACTATCAATAATGAAGTAGTCAATAAGTTTGTTTGATTTTTCATAAGTTTTAGAATTAAGTTGTGAAAATATTTACTTTTGAAGTAATAAACAAAAAAATGAAAACAATTAAATTAATTATCGCTTGCGTATTCACGCTTACCATTATTGACACAAATGCTCAAAACATTAAACTAAATATAAGTGACATGCACATAAAAGTTAAAGACCGTGTTTATGATGCCCCTTCAGGATATTTTACTTTGGAGCTAAACTCCATGACTGACGAAAGGGTATTGTTTAGCAACGAAACTGTTGAAGTGCGAGCAAGATATAAACTAACTGATTTCAGTGGAGTGAAAAGAAGTAACATGAAAAACTCTTCCATTAAACTAACGGTTAAATATGCTTTTATATTCCAAGGAAAAACCATCAAAAGAGAGGTAGAAAGGTTTTATTACTTGGACGATGAAAGAACTTTTCAAGAAAAAGAAAAAGCTGTCTTTAAAGAAGGTATTAGTAATACCATTGTTGAAATAAGTTATAAAGGTCAACTACCCGAGTAGTTCTATTTTCCCTTTAAATCTAATTCATTAATGGCGTAACCCCATTTGACAATACCTGTTTTATCGTAGCATGAAATGGTCAATTGTCTTTGACCTTTTTTGCCACTAATCTTTATTCCGCAGTAGTTATTGTCAACTAACAGCGTATTCTCCACTCTGTAGGGATTATTTGCTTCCTTAGTTTTTAATATATTGCTTGGACCAGCGCTTAT
>RGVD01000315.1 GCA_010027395.1 Bacteroidota bacterium | reverse complement strand
GTATTTTTTAAATTATTTTATTTCAGTTTTTATTCGTCAGATTCTTCTTTTTCAACAGGAGTTCCAGATGACCTAAAAACAAAAAATAATACAAGTAATAAAACTAATACACCACTACCTATTCCAACATATAATAATGTATTTGATTTAGGTGATTCCGATTGTATTGCATTAGAACCTTCTGATAAAGCAGATGTTGTTGAAGCTTCTGTTGGACCAGCTGTTATTGGAGCAGCTGTTGTTGGAGCAGCTGTTGTTGGAGCTGCTGTTGTTGGAGCAGCTGTTGTTGGAGCAGCTGTTGTTGGACCAGCTGTTCTTGGAGCAGCTGTTGTTGGAGAAGCTGTTGTTGGAGAAGCTGTTGTTGGAGCAGCTGTTGTTGGAGCAGCTGTTGTTGGAGCAGCTGTTGTTGGAGCAGCTGTTGTTGGAGCTGCTGTTGTTGGAGCCATTGGTGATGTTGTGACCTCTGGTGATTTTGCGGCCGCTGAATCAGACCCTCCAGAACCAGATACATTACACGATTGACTTATATTTAAACCAATATCTCTACTATCTTTCACTGACAGATTTCCTAATTTTTGATTTTGAACACAAAATGAAATTGAAGATACTTGTCTATCGGCATCAATATAAGATTGCTGTGACAGATTCGAACCACAACGCGTATCATTAGATTGTACTATTATTTTTGGATCTGGTACAGAACCACCTCCTGCTCCAACAATATCTAATTTTTCTTTAATATAAATGCTATTCGCACAATTACAATCTACAAATGGATTACCAACACCCGCAGCTCTTAAATTTGGATCCGCATTTTCTGAAGCAAGATCAACGAAACTACCATATGATCTATGTATATTATATTCATTATCTTTTCGAAGGTCATATACCTTATTACAATAATTATTATAAAAATTTTTACATATATTACTTGACGGTTTACCTCCTTGATCTCTACGAGTTAGTGTATCTTTATATGAACCAGAATCGCCTGGAAATGTACATGCTGCATCAGTTATATCATTTTCAGTTGGAAAAACTTTTATATTTACTTGAGTTGGATAAACCTTACCATCTACAGCAGAAGGTAATGAAGCAACAACAATATTATTTTTAAGACAACATGCTCTTTTTTTAAATGTGTTTTTTTCACCAAATATCGTAGCTTTATTTATTAAAAAATCTTGAACGTAATTAGCTAATACGGTGTTTTTAATTTCACCGCTATCTGATATTAATGTATTTCCCATTATTTATAAATAGTTGAAATGGAACAAATAACTAACAATATGACGAACATAACGAATTCAAGTACAACAGAAGTATCAAATACCTTAGTTAATGAAACAGCTGCAAAAATAGAAATAGCTACTAGTGCTGTACAAACTCAGGATGTTGGTGATATTGTTATCAGAGGTAAAAAAAATAAAGTTGATATAAAACAACAAGCAAAAATAGAAGCTCAAAATAAAGCTATTATATCAATAATATCAAATTCAGCAGTTTTGGCTGAACTAGGAAATAAAATTGCCAATGATGTTATTAATAAAACAAAAAATGATCAAAAAATCAAACAAGATGCAAACACAATGTCTGCTTTAAAAGAAAAAAGCAGAGATGGACAAGGTGTTGAAGGTGTAATAAATAGTATTACCGGAATGGTTCAAGATATGACGAGAAGTCTAACAGGCGGAAGTTCAAGTAATAAAAGCACTACAGAGATTAAAAATGAAGTAAAAGCAAAATTAAGACAAGAAACAAATAATACAACAAACATTAATGATATTATATCAACAACTATTAAAAATAAAGTAGAAAATATAACTTCTGGATCGTGTAAAATGAACACAGCAGCAACACAAATACAATCAATAAAATCTTTAGCGATATTAGGCGATGAAAATGATTATGGACAAACACAGGAGGTAAGTTTAAAATCATTCAATGACTGTTTAATAAATTTACAAATAGGAAGTGATATAGTAAATAAATTAACTAATGGACTCGCCAGTCAAGTTGCATCAGATACAAAAAATACCGCTGAAACTGCACAAAGACAAGAAGCAACATCGGAAATATCTAAAGAAAATATAAAAACAAGTGCTATTGGCGAAACTATGGATAATGCTGTTAATAAAGTTACTGGTGTTGTAGAGAAGGGTTTAGATACCGTCGGTAATATAGCAAATGCGTGGATTTATACGATAGGTGGAATAATTGTAGTAATTGTTATTATTATCGGTGCTGTATTGTTTTCTGGATCTTCTGCACTTTCGGGTTTAGGTGGTACTGATTCAGACGAAGACTTACCAGAAGAATTACCACTTACGGATGAAGGCCAAACTGATAAAGATGAAAAACAATCCGGGGGTGATTTTGTAGATTTATTTGGGTCTGAAAATGGTAAAATGTATTTATTAGCTGGTATCGCAGCCTTATTAGTTTTATTATATAATAAAT
>RGVD01000314.1 GCA_010027395.1 Bacteroidota bacterium | reverse complement strand
TGCATTACCATATAGTTGGAATGGTTTAACATTCAATGCAGCAGGCACACAAACTAAAACAGGTTTAACCAATGCAGCAGGTTGTGATAGTAGTGCAAGTTTAACAATAACTTTAAAAGCAACTAGCACATCAAGCAATAATATTAGTATTTGCCCAAGTGCATTACCATATAGTTGGAATGGTTTAACATTTAATGCAGCAGGAACCCAATCAGTACATTTAACCAATGCAGCAGGTTGTGATAGTACAGCTAATTTAACATTAATTTTAAAATCAACTAGCACAAGTTCAAACAGTATTGTTTTGCTTGCAAACCAATTACCATATACTTGGAATGGATTAACATTTAATGCAGCAGGTACACAAACAAAAACAGGTTTAACCAATGCAGCAGGTTGCGATAGTTCGGCTAGTTTAACAATAGCTCTTCCACCAAATATTAGTTATACAACTCCGTTAACCTATACTGTGGGTTCACTTATTTCTCCATTAATACCAACTAATACAGGTGGAAATACAGGTGGAGTATTAAATAATGTGGGTACTTTAGCTGGTAGTGGTTCTGTAGGAAGTACAGATGGTACAGGAAATAATTCAAGCTTTAATGGCCCACAACAATTAGCAGTAGATTCTTCTGGTAATATTTATGTTGCAGATCAGTTTAACAATAAAATTCGTAAAATAACCCCTGCAGGTGTGGTTTCAACACTTGCAACTGGCACTTCTTTCGCTAGTCCTGCTGGTGTAGCAATTGATAATATTGGTAACTTATATGTATCTGATACTTATAACAATAGAATAGTTAAAATAGCAACTTCTGGTGTAGTATCTACTTTTGCTGGAGATGGTTCTGAAGGTGATAGTGATGGATATGGCACAGCAGCAAGTTTTAAATGGCCTAACCAATTAACTTTAGATAATTACAATAATATTTATGTAGCTGATGCAGGTAATAATAGCATTCGTAAAATAACTCCTGCAGGTTTAGTGTCAACATTCGCGAGTATACCAGATGCTCCTGAAGCATTAGTTGTAGATAATGCAGGTAATGTTTATGTTGTAAATAATGGTCACAATGTTTATAAAATAACTTCTGGAGGTGTTGTTAGTATTTTTGCAGGTAGCAGTGCTGCGGGTAGTACAGATGCTACAGGAACTGCAGCAAGTTTTGAAAGCCCTTATGGTATTAATATAGACATAAACGGTAACTTGTATATTGGGGACTTTGGTAACAACAAAATACGTAAAATTACTCCTAATGGAGTAGTTACTACTTTTGCTGGAGGTTCAACATCATCTAGTGTGGATGGTAGTTTAATTACTGCTGGATTTTCTGGCCCAACAGGAATAGCATTTGATGCTCAAGGTAAAATGTATGTTGCGGATTATATCGGTAATAAAATCCGTGTAATAAGTGGCGCTGCATATACTATTACACCTGCATTACCAGCTGGTTTAAGTATGGATGCCAATACGGGTATTATTAGTGGCACGCCAACGGTGATTACTGCGGCAACAAACTATAAAATCATTGCAATTAATGGTGCTGGTTCCGATAGTTTTAACATTAATATTAAAGTAAATGCAGCTTGTACTCCAACTATATCAAGCAACAATGTAACTATAAACTCAAACCAGTTACCTTTTAGCTGGAATGGTTTAACCTTTAATGCAGCAGGCACACAAACAGCACATTTAACCAATGCAGCAGGATGTGATAGCGCGGCTACTTTAACTCTTCATGTAAATGCAGCATTGGCACAATTAAACTTGAAATTATTTTTACAAGGTTTATATGCAGGAAGTGGAGCAATGACAGCTGCACCATTTAATGCAGATGGAGTAAGCTCACCAACGGTAGCAGATACCATCATGATTGAATTACATGATACCACTAGCAGCCACAATTTAATTGCTACAAGCAAATCAACGGTTTCAACTACAGGTAATGTTTCATGCAATTTCTCAGGAACCTTAATGGGTAATGCCTATTACGTGGTCATCAAACATAGAAACTCAATAGCCACTTGGTCAACAAATCCGGTTGTATTGACTCAATCAAACAATTATGATTTTTCAAATGCTGCCAACAAAGCATACGGAAGCAATATGGCTAATGATGGAAATGGTGTATTTTTAATATTCACAGGTGATATCAACCAAGATGGTTCGGTTGACTTTAGTGATTATCCAGATTTAGACATTAGCAGTAACAATGGAGATTTAGGATATTATGTAACCGACCTTAACGGAGATGCATCAGTTGATTTTAGTGATTATCCATTATTAGATATCAATAGTAATCTTGGAACATTGTCAATAACACCATAAATAAAAGCTCAATCACACTGCTAGTATTACTAGCAGTGTGATTGATTATCAATTTATTTTTAATCAACAACCAAACAAAACAATATGAAAAGAATCATTACCACAATTGCATTATTAATGACGCTAGGTTCGACATTATATGCACAGCTA
>RGVD01000313.1 GCA_010027395.1 Bacteroidota bacterium | reverse complement strand
GGAGACTACGGATAGTTGGGCGAGTTGCAAACTCTATTTTCATTTTAAATCCGTAGTCCCCTCAGCTATGGCTTAGCGGAGACTACGGATAGTTGGGCACTCAGATTTCATTCGAAGAGTGAATAAGAAGAAATATAAGCAATACCTCACAAAACAAAAAAATCCCGAAACGAAAGTTTCGGGATTTCTATACAATTCAATTACTATTATTTACCCAATTTAATTTTCAAGTTGCTATCCAATGCATCTAAAAAATCTTGTGTGTTTAGATAATGTTCTCCTAATTTCACGTTGTTTCCATAAATACAAACAGCCAAATCTTTTGTCATTTTGCCACTTTCAACTGTTTCAACACATACTTGCTCCAATGCCTGGCAGAAATGAATCAATTCTTGGTTGTCATCCAGTTTACCTCTAAACTCTAAACCACGAGTCCATGCAAAAATACTTGCTATTGGGTTGGTGCTTGTTGGTTTACCAGCTTGATGATCGCGGTAGTGACGGGTTACAGTTCCATGAGCAGCCTCTGCTTCCATGGTTTTGCCATCTGGTGTTACCAATACAGAAGTCATCAATCCCAATGAACCGAATCCTTGAGCTACAGTATCTGATTGCACATCACCATCATAGTTTTTACAAGCCCATACAAAATTACCATTCCATTTAAGTGCACTGGCCACCATGTCGTCAATTAAGCGGTGCTCATAAGTAATACCTGCTTCAGCAAACTTAGCTTTGAATTCAGCCTGGTATATTTCTTCAAAAATATCTTTAAACCTACCATCGTATTTTTTCAAAATGGTGTTTTTGGTTGATAGATATAATGGCCATTTTTTGGTCAATGCTTGGTTGAAGCAAGAACGAGCAAAACCCATGATTGATTCATCGGTATTGTACATCGCCAAAGCCACACCATCTCCTTTAAAATTATATACTTCATGTTCTATTACCGAACCATCTTCTGCTTCAAATTTGATGGTTAATTTACCTTTTCCTTTGGTAACAAAATCGGTAGCTCGGTATTGGTCGCCAAACGCATGACGGCCTATGCAAATAGGAGCAGTCCAATTTGGAACCAAACGAGGCACATTGGCACACACGATTGGCTCACGAAACACAGTTCCATCCAATATATTTCGGATGGTACCGTTTGGCGACTTCCACATTTGTTTTAGGTTAAATTCTTTTACGCGTTGCTCATCAGGAGTGATGGTAGCGCATTTAATACCTACATTATATTTTTTGATAGCCTCTGCAGCATCAACAGTCACTTGGTCATTGGTGGCATCACGGTGCTCCATACCAAGGTCATAATATTTAATATCTAAATCCAAATAAGGAAGGATCAATTTGTCTTTAATAAACTTCCAAATAATGCGGGTCATTTCATCGCCATCAAGCTCTACAACTGGATTGGCAACTTTAATTTTTGTCATATAGTATTTGTGTTAATTTTTTAGTGGAGCAAATATGGTAAAATGCATCAGATTACATCTAAATTTTTTTATGATTTACACAATGTATAAAAAGCCTCTAAGGTATAATGGTCCTAAAAAGAAAAAAGCCCTCAGTTTCCTGAGGGCTTTTCAAAATATTTAATGTGAATTATTTCTTACTTGTTTTATCAAAATCGATTACAATTGGCGTTGCAATACAGATTGATGAATAAGTACCAATTACGATACCTATTAACAAGGCGAATGAGAAACCTCTGATAGTATCGCCACCAAAGATGAAGATAGATAGAATTACAAAGAAGATTGTTAATGATGTGTTGATGGTACGACTTAAAGTAGTATTCAATGCATTATTAATTACTTCATTTCTTTCTTCAGGAGCTAACTCGGTTTTGTTTCTAATGGTTAAGTACTCACGAATACGGTCAAATACCACCACAGTATCGGTCATAGAGTAACCCATTACTGTAAGTATGGCCGCAATAAAATCTTGGTTAATCTCTAATGAGAAAGGCATGATATCTTCAAAGATTACATAGCAACTTAAAACGACTAATACATCATGTAACAATGCTGCTACTGCACCTAAACCATATTGCCATTTTTTGAAACGCACTAAGATGTAAACGAACATCAAAATACATGAGAAAATAATCGCATATAATGCTTTTGATTTGATATCAGCAGAAACCGTTTCACCCACTTTATTAGAGCTAATGATTTCATATTTAACACCTGTTTTATCTAAACCTGCTTTCAATGCAGCTTGAACTTTTTGTTCAGCATCTTCTGCTTGGTCCTCGATTAAGTATGATGTGGTAATTTTTTGATCAAAATCGCTACCATAAGTTTTCACATCTGGAGCATCGCCTAATGACTCACGTAAGTTTGTTTTGATGGTTTCAGTTTCCATCGCTTTTTCAAATCTTACAACATACATACGGCCTCCTTTAAAATCAACACCAAAATGGAAACCATGATTAATAAAGAAGAATACCACACCCATTGCGATGATAACACCAGAGAACATATAGT
>RGVD01000312.1 GCA_010027395.1 Bacteroidota bacterium | reverse complement strand
CAGTGTATATCAGTGTATATCAGTGTATATCAGTGTATATCGTGAACAGTTTCAAATACATTTACACCTCCTTTTTTTGTTCTTAACTTAGAACGGACTCGCATTAAATGTATCGACACAGTTGGCGGTTTTGAGAACACATAGTTTATTAATTTTGCATTATTTGTCATAAGAAGAATTTTAGCAAGGTCTTCATTTTGGTCAAATTTCGCCATAGTTCCATTTTCAAGCACGCGAGTATTGCGTCCATTAAAGAACTCCGAATCTATATCAACATCATCCGGACGAAGACTAATCTTTTTACCATCAATTATAGTTTTTGGTACTTTTTTACCAGCGACTTTTGCTAAATCTACATCTTGAGAAATGCGAGATAATATAGAAGTCTCATCATAATATTTACTCTTTTTGTTTGCATCCATCGTAAATAACAAATAAAATTCAGGATGCCGTTTTAAAAACTTATTCGCCTGATAATAATGCTCCACAGAAAGCCACCTATGCCCATCTAATGTAAAAGGCTCACACCATTCATTCGATAATTTTTTACGCCAATTATTTTTACCTTTACCTGAAGCTATAAGAGAAATAAAAGCTGATTTATTTTTGTTTGATACATGGTCGCCTTGAGCATGACCTGGTAACTCGTCTGCGGATTTAGCATGATAAATTAAAACAATAGATGGGTCAAAATGTGGATTTGCAGTAAGAACATGGTTTGCAGAAGCACCTTCACCTCCACCACCACCTTGGTCAAAACCAGCACCTGAACCTTTTCCTATATCTCCTAGACCCAATTCATGTTGATAAAAAAGAACAAATTGTGGTATTTTTTGGTATGTACCCGAAAATGATTCAAGGTTTCCAGCAGAAGACTCAATGCATCTATTTGCAATTTGAAGCTTAACACAAAATGGAATTTCTGGGAATGTAAATATAGCTGTATCACGATATGTAACTAACTCGTAGTGTATTCCTGTATGTGATAGGATAATATAGTAGTCTGGATTTCTAACTTCTAATTCTTTCATTTTCGATTTATCTCTCGCATCTGTTGCTTCTATAGCTCCCATAACTTCCGTAGCTCCTATAGACCCATGCTTCTTATCTTCTTTGAGAAGCGTATCTATTTCCTCATATCTTTTTTTATCTATATTACTTCCACATATAATAACATTTGACTGCGTATATGGTTTTCTATCATTTTCTAAATAGTCTCGATGTGATAGAACAATAAATTTAACATTTAAAATAAGTTCTAAGGTCGCAATAGCCCACTCGTCACCCCAATATTCACTAGTCATTTCACCTTTTCTTATCATATCTCTCAATGCTTCAACCGTTTTTACACCTTTCATGAAGTAAACGTCGCGTATGTATCCTTTATATAACTGAATTTCATCTACTATTTCATGGTGTCTCTTTTTATTTGCATCAGCTTGCAGTTTTAGTGCTGTTTTGTCTGACAATGTTATACCTGGTTGTGTTGCCCTTTCTGCTAATTCTTCATTATCAGCTGACAACTTTGCATTTTCATCGCGCAATTCTTTTAATGTCTTTGAAAACATTTCATATCTTTCTCTATAATCGGAAAACTGGCTTTCAGTTAAAACAGCTGCTAGCATTCGTCGTAGCTGAATAACACTTATGTCACTATCAGGCTCGATAGAAAGAAATGCCTGACAAATGGCCATAAATAAACAGTCACCTCCACCTTGGTTTCTAATTACTTTAAAGTTATTATTATGATAGTAAGACTATTTTCAGCGATAGATTGTTCAAGATTTTGAACAGGAATATTTTTCCTTTTTAAAGGAACATCAGATAAACGAACAGGTTCAAGAGATGCACGAATAGCTGCTTGTAAGGCTTCATCGCGTTCATCTTCATCTTTACGTCCTTTATCGAATTCTGGTACTGCTATTTTATCAATTTGAGACTCAAGAGATTCGAGAGATTTGATAGAAAGTTTTTTACTTTTAGTTCCCAATACTTTACTGGATTTTTTAGCAGACTCCTTTGCCGCTTCGGGGTTTTCAGGTATATACACTGCTTGTTGAATGAGCGACTTTTTAACAAATGAATATAATAAAGGCGACGGAGCTTTTTCGAGATTTATATCACCCGCATCATCTAATAATAAAGGAATATCAGATTGAAACATTTCATATACACCGATTTGCGACAATACCTTATCATTTTTAATAAGATAAATTGGATAATATACAATATTTTGCGATATATATGTGTTTTTAATATTACCTATACTTATGATTGTATTAATACCTAAAACAGAGGCTTCATATAAAGGGGCTTTATAATTATGTTCTTGTGTATCCGAAGGATCTAATGACTTTAGTTCTATATAATTAATACTTGGAACAAGCTTTGAACGCACCATTATAATAACTATACATATTAAATTTATATATTTAATTAATTATACTTTATAAATAATTATAGTTTATAAATAATTATACTTTATAAATAATTATAGTTTATAAATAATTA
>RGVD01000311.1 GCA_010027395.1 Bacteroidota bacterium | reverse complement strand
TACAAATGTAGATAGAACACTAAAAGCATATAATTATGCTTTAACTTCAAGAGAATATATTGATCCACAGTCACACATGAAAAACATTGAGAATGTTACTCGTTTGTGTTCGGAACTTAAAAATAAGGTGAAAAATTCATGAATGATATTGCTTTTGCTATTATTAGAAAGGCTCGCATGGAAGCAGAAAAAGAAGTTGTATCAGAAAACATGATGGGTCTTGACTTTCGTACTCTTTTGTGCGAATGTAAATCTGTAATTCGCGTTGTGCATGTGAATGAAAATTTTGGCACGTGCGAAATGGAATTTAAAAAAGGTGAATGGTAATGTTATTAGAGTATACTACTACACATGAAAATGTATTCAAACCAACAAGAGCAAATCCAAGTGATGTTGGATTAGATCTTTTCTTTTCTCCTGATGTAAAGGAGGGAGATCATGACCACGAAAAGAACATGCCGCTTGGCAGTATCGTAATCATGCCAAATCAATGTATGAAATTACGAACAGGTTTACGTTTTGCTGTACCACATGGATTTTGTTTAGAAATTAAAAATAGAAGCAGTGTAAGTAGTAAAAAAGAATTACTTGTTGGTGGTGGTGTTATTGATCCGGGTTATGATGGTGAAGTTGTAATTATTATGCATAATGTTGGTCGTAATCCACAAATGATTAAACCCGGAGATAAAATAGCACAAGCAGTACTATTTCCAGTAATTCATGTAAGACCAATACTTGTTGATGAAAATGAACTTTATAGCGATAAAATTGCCATCAGCGATCGTGGAGATAAAGGATTTGGTTCTACCGGAGGAATATAAAATATGAAAATAACAAAAGATAAATTACAAGAAATTATACAGGAGGAAATGCAACTCTTATTAAAAGAGAATTCTCAACCTATCACTCAAGCTACAATAAAAATGCCAGCTAGAGAATTTTTAAAATTAACCACAACTGATGGTTCAAAGTACTTATCAAGTAATGATAATTTTGAAGATTTTAAGAAAAATCCACCTCCTCAACAAAATTTAGAGGATAATAGTTTATCTTTAGTTTATCGTAGATATAAAGAAAGTTCTGACCTTCAAAAAGGTTATAATCCAAAAATGGCCGGAATATTATTTTTAGCCCTTGATAAAGAAGGTAATATTCTTCAGGCAATATCCGGACACAGTGGCCGTGCAAGAGCATTTGCTAATCTTGTTAATAACGGATTTGAAGCTGAAAATGATGTCTCATTAAGATGTTCATCGGGAGATTTGTCAAAAATACGTAGTATAAAGGGTCAATTTGATAGAAGTGTTGAATATGTTCCAAAAATAGAGAAAAAGAAGGAAAAAAGTTTAAGTGATTTTGAATCTGAGCTTTCTAATGAATTTGAGAAAGTCCCTTTGGGAAATTATCCTGTTAAAATAAGACGTTCTAATGTTGAAAAGGATAAACTATTAGTAGATCCGGATCCAACCAGCGGAATAGCAGGTATTTTAGGAAAATTAGGTCAAACATTTGGAGCCTTTGGAAGATGGTATAATGAAAAGAATAAAGAAAAATTGGATAGATTTGCCATTGATAATGGAGAGCAAACTATTGCAGGTTCTCAATTGAGAGAATCTTGGGTGGAATATATAAATACATTAAATTCAATTTTTAAAATCACAGATCAAGATGGTAAAGAATTTAAAGTATTCCCACCTTTAGGGGGTTTCATGTTGCTGAGAATCGGAAATCCAGAAGACTCTCAAGGTAAAAAACCACAAGAATTAGATGCAGATTTGATAAAATCATACAAAGAACAACCAGATAAAAAACTATTCTTTAAATTAGAAAGAAGGAATTGAAATGTTAAAAAAAGATAGAGATGTTCTTTTTAGTCACAAAAGCGATGAATGGTCGACACCACAGCATATCTTTGATAAGCTGAATCAGAAATATAATTTTACACTTGATCCTGCAAGTGATGGTACAAATAATAAATGTGCTAAACATTATACCATCCAAACTAATGGATTGGGTCATAGCTGGCACGGAGAAACTGTTTTTATCAATCCACCATATTCTAAAACATATGATTGGGTTAGTAAGGCATATCACGAAGCTGCTGGTGGAAATACAACAATTGTTATGCTGCTGCCAGCAAGAACAGATACAAAATGGTTCCATGAATTTTGTATGGATCCAATACTTGTTAAAAGTGTAACTTTTATTAGAGGCAGGTTAAAATTTGGTGGTCAGAAGAATTCAGCTCCATTTCCATCTATGGTTGTTGAATTCTGTAATCCAAAGAAGCCACCAGAATTACCAAATATGCTTACAATGAGTAACAAATGAAACCAATAAAAGAAAAATCAAAATCTCACAAGGATAAGGAAAAAGATCTCAAACAGAAATTAAACATGTTTGATCGTATTCCGGATCATTGCTTGACTTGTAACTCTCCTTTTGATAGAAAGAACAAGGAGCAAGTTCAATCGTGGTTTGTTGTTGTAAAAAATGCTGAAAATAAAGTAAATCTTTATT
>RGVD01000032.1 GCA_010027395.1 Bacteroidota bacterium | reverse complement strand
CAAATGATTTTTTTGATGTCATCATGATGAGCCATATTATCGAACATTTGCATAATGGCAATAAGGTGATTGCTGGTCTTTTACCAAAGCTAAAAAAGGGAGGCTATATCTATATCGAATACCCTGCTGAAAGAAGTACCCGACTTCCTAAAATGAAACGTACTTTAAATTTTTATGACGACCCAACCCATGTGAGGATTTATAGTGTTCCGGAAGTAAAAGGCATTTTAGAGCAAAATGGAATGGAGGTGCTTCGCGGCACCACCCGAAGATACTGGCCTTATATAGCTTTATTACCAATTATACTTGTAACTGAAACCATAAAATATGGTTTTATTCCTGGTGGCGTTTTTTGGGACATCACTGGTTTTGCTGAATATTTATTTGCACGAAAGAAATAAGCAAAATGAAGATAAAAGAACTTACAAATTATCTCGAAACCGTAGCGCCTTCAAGCCTTCAAGAGTCTTATGACAATGCTGGTCTTATAATAGGTAATGATGATATGGAAATATCAGGTGTTCTGATTTCACTTGATTGTATTGAGGAAGTGGTGGATGAAGCCATTGCTAATAATTGCAACATTATTGTAGCTCATCATCCCATTGTGTTTAGTGGATTAAAAAAAATTAACGGTAAAAACTATGTCGAAAGAACCGTAATCAAAGCCATTAAAAACGACATAGCTATTTATGCCATTCATACCAATTTAGATAATGTGTATGAAGGAGTAAATAAAAGAATAGCTGACAAGCTAGGTCTCATTAGAACTGGTATTTTAGCACCCAAACCCAATTTACTTAAAAAGCTAGTGACATTTGTCCCTGTTGATTCTGCAGAAAAAGTAAAACAAGCTATTTTTGATGCAGGTGCGGGGCACATTGGAAATTACAGCGAATGTAGTTTTGCTGCCCCTGGCTTAGGCTCATTCAAAGCATCAAGCGAAGCCAATCCTTTTGTTGGCGAAATTGAAAAACAGCACCAAGAACAAGAGATTCGTTTGGAAACCATTTTCCCAGCTTTTTTACAAACGCAAATTTTAGCAGCCCTCATAAAAAACCATCCCTATGAGGAGGTGGCTTATGATATTTACCCTATTGAAAACTTTTTTGAAAAAACAGGATCAGGTTTGGTAGGTGAATTGGAAAATGAAATGAGTCCTGAAGAATTTTTGAAGTACTTGAAAAATAACATGGATTTGGATGTTATTCGTTTCACTCCCTTCTCGAAAAATATTAAGAGAGTAAAATATCACGAATTTTTTGATGCCGAGAAAAAGCTTATGATTGCTGATATTGGGCACTATGAGAGTGAAAAATTTACCAAAGAGCTTTTAAGTGAGTTGATTCTCAAAAAATTTCATACATTTGCCGTCCTTTTATCTAAAACAAATACAAACCCTGTTAATTATTATTATTAAAATATGGCAGTAGCAAGCGAAGTAAGCATCGAACAAAAACTGAAAGCACTTTTCAAATTACAAATCATTGATACTAAAATAGATAAGCTTCATGCATTGCGTGGCGAACTTCCGATGGAAGTATCTGATTTAGAAGATGAAATCATTGGTATGGAAACCCGCTTAAGTAACATGAGTGCAGATATCAAGAAGTTGGAAGAAAGCATTGGCAACAATAAAATCAAAATCCAAGAATCAAAAGCATTAGGAAAAAAATACGAGAAGCAATTGGAATCGGTTAAAAATAACCGAGAGTACGAAGCTTTGAATAAAGAAATTGAAATGACTGGTCTTGAGCAACAAGCTGCAGATAAGCGCATCAAAAATGCTAATTTCGATATCGAACAAAAGAAAAAAACAGTTGAAACCCTAACAGCTGAGCTTGATGGTCGTAAATTAGACCTTACTTCTAAAAAAGGAGAATTGATTACCATTACTGCCGAAACTGAAAAAGAAGAAGCTGGTTATTTGAAACAACGTGAAAAAGCTGCTGAAGTGGCTGATCAACGCTTAGCCACTTCTTATGATAGAATCAGAAAAAGTGTTAAAAATGGAATTGGTGTGGCAGTGGTTATGAGAGATAGCTGTGGTGGTTGTTTTGCAGGTATTCCTCCTCAACGTCAAGCTGATATCAAACAACGTAAAAAAATCATAGTTTGTGAAAACTGTGGTCGAGTAATCGTTGATACGGACTTGGCAGGCGAAGTTCAACAAGAAATGAACTAACTATTTAGCTTTTTATAAAACAGAAAACCCCGACTTGTCGGGGTTTTCTGTTTTATAAAAAAAACTATTCACAAATATATGGGATAACATAGCTTTAGCTATAATTAGTGATGCTCCTTATAGTGCAAATTTGCTGTATTCAAAAATCTGCCGACAGTATACAGTATCATGAGAAAAAGACTACTTTGCATTTTTGCCGTTATAATTGGATTCTGTTCTTGTATCAGACAAGTAAAACCCGGAGAAGGACTAAAACCAATTGGCCCAAATCTCGATCCCAAAACCATGGACGAAATGAATGTGCCTATTGGTTTTCAATACAACACTACCAATATTCTCGATTTTAATATTACTCTTTTAGCTAATAATGACAATCCATTAAGAGGTGTACGCGTGGATGTAATGGATAATAGTCCTGAAAATGGAGGGAAGATATTGGCAACTGGACTCACCAATTCATCAGGTGTACTTGAGGGAAATTATAACATTCCAAATTATCTTAAAGAAGTGGTAATTAATACGGATTATATAGGAGTAATAAATAATATAATAATTCCACTTAGCAATGGAAAAGTCTTCGCGCGTATAGGTGGTAAGAATCCTGAAAAATATCAAACGGTTAGAAATGAAAATATCAGTAAGCAAAGATTTCTTGGCAAATCTTTCAGTCGTCTATCATACAGGCTAGGAACATTTAGCAAGGGCATGGATGGTGGCGTGCCTATTTATTTCACCTTCCCCAAAGATGTTATTTCAGGTCAATTTTTAGCGGATGTAAACAATTCTTTACCCGAAAACTTAAGCGTGATGAATCATCATCCCCAATACCTAGCACCAAATTTAGAGAAAAACCTTGTTTTGAATGCGTTGTGTGATGTTTGGTTAACTTTTGTACATGAAGGTGCAGGCTATAGTAATTCATTATTCTTTTTTAAATATCCAACCAATAACAAACCAACAAATTCAAGTCAGATAGATTCATTAATTGCAATATTTCCTAATACCTCATACGCAGGTAGCGGATTAGCTACAGGTGATAAGGTTTTTATAGGTAGGGTTGGGGCAGATACTTCTATTGGATTTGCTTTGGCTTCGAATGGTTGGAATTATAATGATGTGACTTATACTAGTACCTTTTATTATTCAATAAAAGAATTAAATCCTGAGACTAACCCGAGCAAAAGAGAGCATGTTGCCTTTTTGTACGATAACCCAACTCAAAGATTTTTGATTGGTTTTGAAGACTTAAATAGAGAAGGGGGTACTGATGATGATTTTAATGATTGTCTGGTATATGCTAATGCTTCTCCTGTTAGGTCTATAGATACTTCAGGTATTGAAATTACCGACCCCTCAACAGGAATCGATAATGATCGTGATGGCGTGATAAATGCTTTTGATGATTATCCAAACGATCCTTTACGAGCCTATAATGTATTTTATCCAAATCCATCCTATTATGCTAATGTAGCTTTTGAGGATTTATGGCCTAGTAAGGGAGATCACGATTTAAATGATGTGGTGGTAGCATATCAATATTTTGCCGCTGTGAATGCAAATAACAAAGTGGTGAATATATCAGCCCATTATAAACTTCGTGCCGCTGGTGGGGTTTTTCACAATTCATTTGCTGTAGAACTGCCATCCAATAAAAATGTTATATCTACCTTTAGTGCCAGTCCTGGTTTGGTTCTAGATCCAAATACCACAAAAGCGATTATAAAGGTTTTTGATAATACAAAGGATATAATTTCAGGTTACAATACAAGGCCAGGAGTAGCAGCTGTTCAAACGGATACAGTCTCCTTTTCTATATTGTTCAATAATCCCCAAAGCTTCACCCTTAGTGAATTTAACCCATTTATTTATATCAACGAAGCTGGCAAAGGCAGGGGATATGAGGTTCATCTGCCCGACCATCCTCCGACTGAATTGGCAGATGCATCGGTTTTTGGAACTTCTTCAGATGATTCAAAACCTTCATCTGGTAGATATTATAAAACCAAAAGTAACTTACCATTTGCCATCAGCATACCTGAAAAATTTGACTATCCTGCAGAAGGGCAAGCTATCATAAATGCATATCTAAAATTTGCCTCTTGGGCTCAATCTGGGGGACTGCAATACACCAACTGGTATCAAAATATTTCAGGATATAGAAATCCTAATAATGTGTATTAAATTGGTTCTTTTTAAGATATGGACAAATTGTTGGTATAATAGGCGATGTCTTTGCTTGAGATTGGGTAAAATGTATTGAACTTTGTATAAAATGCGTGACCTATTAATTTGCATATTTCTTTTACTTTTTCCTTTAATCTCTAAAGCTGATTTTATTATAAATGCACGATTAATAGAGGCCCAGAATTATATTTCTAGGCTTCAATTAAGAAATGGACAGGCTCTTGTAGATGCAGAGAAAAAAGAGAATCCAAACAACCAAGCTACTTACTTCATAGAAAATTACATTGATATTTATAGAATTATTGCCTCTCAAAGTAAAGATGATTATAAAAAACTTCTGCCGAATAGAGATTTACGGTTAAATATTCTTTCGAAGAAAACCAATCCAAGTCCTTATTTTTTATATGCCCAAGCTGATGTTCATCTTCAATGGGCTTTTGTTAAAAGTCAAAATGGAGATTATTTATCCGCAGCTATGGATTTTAGGTCTGCATTTCAACTCCTTGAAAAAAACGCAAGTCTGTATCCCAATTTTTTACTTAATAACAAAGACCTTGGAATTTTGAAAGTCATAATCGGTATCATTCCAGATGGCTATAAATGGATTGCAGGTATTGTTGGCTTGAATGGAAACTACGAAGAAGGGATGGGAATGATGAGGAAATTTATTTCAAGTAATTCAAATTCTCAACAACTACCAATTGAACTCCAAAGTGCAAAAATATTATATTGTTTGATGCAAATAAATTTCGAAAAAAATAAAATAACTAATTGGGTACTTACCGAGAAATATACCTCCGATTTTGAAACAAATTTAATGAGCGCTTGCATCAGGGCATTTATAGCCCATAAATGTGATATGACAGATGAGGGAATTAGAAACCTTTTGCTAAAACCACATACTAAGGATTATGTCAATTTTCACTATACTGATTTTTTATTAGGAAGCATGAAACTTACCCGATTGGATGAGGATGCAACAGTTTACCTTAAAAAATTTGTTAGTCTTTGTCCAAATAAAAGCCTTTATGAAGAGGCATATACCAAACTAGCATGGAGCTATCTTATTAAAGGTGATACAAGCGAATATTATTTGTATATCGGCTTATCTAAAAAATATAGGGAAAGCGATAAACAATGGCCAGCATTGCCATCGCAAGGTGTGCCTGAAAAACTTCCTAACCTAGTATTGTTAAAAACCAGACTTTTAACAGATGGTGGTTACTACAGTATGGCTGAAAAAGAATTACAGTTATTAACTAACAGAAATATTAATGACATAGAAAGAATTGAATATCACTATAGACTTGCAAAAATTAGCCAAGAAACAAATAAATATCAAAAGGCGATTGACAACTATTTGTTGGTTATTAAATTAGGCGCAATAACTAACTTATATATTATACCAAATTCTCATTTGCAGTTAGGTATTATATACAATAAACTAGGAAATAAGGAATTATCTTTACTTCATTATAACCAAGCACTAAGCTATAAAAACTACCAATACAAATATAGCATTGAGCAAAAAGCTAAAGCAGGAATTAGTGTATTGACTAAAAACGGAAAATAGTTTCAAATTGGGATAGTTTATTATAGCATATTTTTTTAATTTTCAGATAGTGAGTGTTTTACATATTTGGTATGTAATATGCGAAATGAAAATAAAATAATTAATTAAACAAAACCAAATGAAAAATATAGCAATTTCAATCCTTTCATTAACACTCCTATTAGGATCGTGTAGTAAGGACATTAAACAAAGTGAGCAATCAGTAGTTGTAAACCCGAATCCTAAGACCATGGAAGAAATGGTGGTTCCAAAAAGTTTTAACTACAAAACTTCAGATGATGTAAATTTTAACATTACACTTTTATCAAATAATGATCAAGCTTTAAAAGGTGTTAAGGTGGATATCATGGATGATAGTCTGGAAAATGGTGGTAAAATTATCGCAACTGGTGTTACCAATACTTCAGGTGTTTTAAATGTTAAATACAATATACCAACCTATTTGAAAGAGGTAGTGATAAACACTGACTATATTGGAGTAGTTAATAATGTAATTGCCACTGTAAACAGTGGTAGAGTATCTGCAAAAATTGGTGGTAAAAATCCTCAACTGGTTCGTACCGTTGAACAAAAAACGTTCCGAAAATATACAATTTAGGTAAAGCTGCTGCAGCAATATCTTACAGATTAGGAGACTATTCAAAAGGCGTTGAGGGCGGTGTACCTGAATATTTGGATAGTAAAGACGAAGAGGAAACAAATAAGTTTTTAGCTGATATTAACGCGGCCTTACCCGAGAATTCTAAAGTTCCAATAAGTCATCCAGAATATCTAGCATCTAGCTCAGAAAAAAATTTAAATATGACTGCATTGTGCGACATTTGGGTAACTTTTATTCACGAAGGGTCTGCTTACAAAAATGGTTTATTTTACTTTAAATACCCAACTAAAAATCCTCCAAAAAATGTAAGTGAAATTGAGGCTTTAATAGCGATTTTCCCAAATGCTTCATATGATGGAAGCGGTGGAGGTTTAGAAACAGGTAACAAAGTGTATATAGGAAGTATTGGTGCTGATACATCAATTGGTTTCGCTATTGCTCAAGATGGTTGGGATGGAAATTTGGTAAAATCAAATTCTAAATTTTTCTACACTTTCAGCAAATTTAATCCCGAAATAATCTCATCAGAAAAAGAACATGTAGCATTATTGTATGATGACCCTACTGAGAAATTTGTGATTGGATTTGAAGATGAAAAGAGAGAAAACAATGCAAGCGATGAAGACTTTAACGATTGTATTATATCTGTAACTACAGATCCGGTTGAGTCTATTGATAAAACCAATATTATACCAACAACACCTTCTTCTGGAAACGATAATGACGGTGACGGTGTTTTAAACGCTTTTGATGATTATCCTAATGATGCTAATAAAGCTTATAATGTATTTTATCCTTCAGCAAGCACATATGCAAATGTGGCTTTCGAAGACTTATGGCCAAGCAAGGGTGATTATGATTTGAATGATGTGGTTGTGGCATATCAATACAGCGGTGTTGTAAATGCAAGCAATAAAATGTTGAGTATGAGCGGTAAATATAAGTTTCGTGCTGCTGGTGGTAGCTTGAAAAATGCTTTCTCTGTAGAGTTACCATTAAATAGAAGCGATATTGCAACTATTACAGGCGGATTGGGTTTGGAAGCTGAAGCTACAAAGGCTATTGTTAAAGTGTTTACAAATTCTAAGGCTATTATAGATAATTACAACACCAAAGCAGGAACTATTCCTCAGCTAACAGATACAATCACGGTGGGAATGACTTTCAGCTCACCACAAGACTTATCACTTAGCTCATTTAATCCATTTATTTAAATTGATGAGGCTGGTAAAGGACGTGGTTTTGAGGTTCATCTTCCAGATATGGCGCCAACTGAATTGGTTAACAGATCTATTTTAGGTACCAATGCAGATAATTCAAATTCGGCCATTGGAAGGTATTATAAAACCGCTAATAATTTGCCATTTGCCATCAATATTCCTGAAACCTTCTCTTACCCGCTTGAGAGAGAAGCAATTATTAATGGACATTTAAAGTTTGCAGCATGGGCTCAATCTGGTGGAACTCAATTCCAAGATTGGTATAGAAATCTATCAGAATACAGAAACAGTTCAAAACTTTATTAAAATAATTTATAACTAATTAGGCCATTCCATAAAAATATGGAATGGCTTTTTTACTTTCGCAGACTTTTTAAAATTGAAATGACGAATTTAAGCGAACAAGAATTATTACGTAGGGAGAAATTAATCGAACTTAAAAGGATCGGAATTAATCCATATCCTGCAGAATTGTTTTCAGTGAGCCATACATCCGCTGATGTTCGCGAAAAATATGGTAATAATATTGAAGATGAGTCTTCTAAGAATGTAAAGATTGCCGGTAGAATTATGAGTGTGAGGGATATGGGTAAGGCTTGCTTTGCGGTTATTCAAGATTCAGTAGCTCGAATTCAAGTGTATGTGCGTAGGGATGATATTTGCCCTAATGAAGACAAAACCATGTATGATGTGGTTTTTAAAAAACTTTTAGATATTGGCGATATTATAGGTGTGGAAGGATACATGTTTACAACCAAAACAGGCGAAATTTCTTTACATGCTAAAAACCTTACTGTATTATCTAAGTCTCTGAAGCCACTTCCAATCGTTAAGGAAAAGGAAGGTGAAACTTTTGACGCAGTAACAGACCCAGAATTCAGATACCGTCAAAGATACGCAGATTTGATTATCAATCCGCAGGTTAAAGATACGTTTGTAAAACGCTCCTTGATGATAAAAACCATTCGTGATTTTTTAAATGAAAATGGTGCTTTGGAGGTTGACACACCAGTACTTCAAAATATTCCAGGAGGTGCTGCTGCCAAGCCATTTATAACCCATCATAATGCATTGGATGTTCCATTCTACCTAAGAATTGCAAACGAATTGTATTTAAAAAGGCTGATTGTTGGTGGTTTTGATTTTGTATATGAATTCAGTAGAAACTTTAGAAATGAAGGTATGGACAGAACTCATAATCCAGAATTTACAATCTTGGAATTTTATGTGGCCTATAAAGACTACCTTTGGATGATGGATTTTACTGAGCATTTGCTTGAGAAAACAGCAATTGCCATGCATGGAACTTCAGAATTGCAAGTAGGGGAAAATCAAATAAATTTCAAAGCTCCTTTCAAAAGGGTTCCAATTTTTGAAGCTATTAAAGAGTTTACAGGCTTTGATGTAAGTCAAATGGATGAAAATGAGTTGAGAGAAGTTTGCCATAAATTGCATATTGAAACCAAGCCTAGTATGGGTAAGGGTAAGTTAGTTGACGAGATTTTTGGTGCTAAATGTGAGGGGAATTTTATACAACCAACTTTTATCACTGATTATCCTGTTGAATTATCTCCATTAACAAAAAAACATAGAAGCCAAGAAGGATTAGTAGAGAGATTTGAATTGATGGTGAATGGTAAAGAAATAGCAAATGCATACAGCGAGTTAAACGATCCAATTGAGCAAAGAGAGCGATTTGAGGAGCAAGTAAAATTGATGGAGAGAGGCGATGATGAAGCCATGTTTATTGATAACGACTTCTTAAGAGCTTTAGAATATGGTATGCCTCCTACTGCTGGTATTGGTATTGGAATTGATAGGTTGTGCATGTTAATGACCAATTCTCATTCTATTCAAGATGTGCTTCTTTTTCCTCAAATGAGGCCTGAAGTGAGCATTTCTAATGCAGTGGAAGAAGAAGAAAATAAATAGTGTGTTACTTATTATAGTAGAATGTACATTACAAAAAAAATAGTTAATAAGTTAATGATTACATAATTTTATTAATATTTAGCTTGCTAATTATTAATATTGAAAAAATATAGAATAAAATTTACAATAATGAAAGATAAAATTAGAGCCATATTAGTTGATGATGTAGAGCTAATGCGTTTAACCTTGAAAAAGGTTTTGGAGCAATTTCCACACATTGAGTTGATTGGAGAAGCATCTGATTTTGACTCTGCTAAAGAGCTAATAAATACTGTCAAACCTGATTTAGTTTTTTTGGATATTGACCTAAACGGACTTACCTCCATTGATTTATTGAGTCAGGTAACTCATGTACCTAAAATTATTTTTATTACTTCTCATCCTGATTTTGCAATCAAAGCCTTTGAACTCAATGCTATAGATTATATCTTGAAACCTATCAGTACTGAAAGGATAAGAAAAGCCATTGAAAGACTTACAAATGATGACACAACTCCTAAACAAGTTGAAAATGAAGCAATCAATCCATTAACTGATAACAACGAGCGTTTCGAGGCTGATCAAATCATTTTGTTGTCTTTTGATAATAAAATGAATTTCATTAAGGTAAAAGATATTAATTATATCGAAGCTTTTGGTAACTATACCAAGATATTCTTGAGTGATGGTAAGCTAAGTATTACCTATAATTCAATCAAAAATTGGGATAATAAATTACCACAAGATACTTTCATACAAATTCACCGTTCTACCATTGCTAATTTGATGAATGTGGTGAAAATTGAGAAATGGACGAATGACACAGGAAGGTTGTACTTAAAAGGTATCGACAAGCCTTTTGAAATTAGCAGAAGTTATTTCTTCCAAATTAAAAAGAAATACAAAATATAAATCAAAGGAAGTGGGTTTTAACCTACTTTTTTTATGCCATATTACTTCAAGCCTTTGCTATATCTAGCAAGAATCCCCAAGGGTAAAGTCACTCCCGACTTAGCTTGAAGATATAATTCTCCATTTTCCAATTCTTGAGATTCTTTGAAATTTCTATTAATTAAATTTTGAACCAATAAGGCACTCAAACCCATTGAATATACATTTAGAATAATAAAATGCTGCTTTGGATCTAAGATTTGAGCAACATCGCAAAGGATTTCGTTGATGCATTGCTCCAATTGCCAGCGTTCGCCATTAGCTCCAATGCCATAAGCAGGAGGGTCTAACACAATGCCATGATATGTTTTTCCTCGCTTTACTTCACGCTTAACAAACTTCATGGCATCTTCTACCACCCATCTGATATTGTCTAAGCCTGAAAGTTCCATGTTTTTGCGGCTCCAATTAATAACTTGCTTAATGCTATCTACATGGGTAACATCTGCTCCAGCTGCTTTAGCAGCTAAGGATGCACCTCCTGTGTAGGCAAATAAGTTTAAAAATCGGGGTTGCTCTCCTTTTACTTTTTTTAAGTTGTTGTATATGTAATCCCAATTGTCGGCTTGTTCTGGAAATATGCCTACGTGCTTAAAAGATGTAAGCGAAAGATTAAATTTTATTTCAAAATCATTGTTTCCGTATGCAATCTTCCATTTATCGCCTTGGGTTTTTAACTTTTTCTGCCATTCACCACTATGACTGCCTTTTTGTTTGAAGGTAATATCTGCTAACTTGCTCCACTCCGCATCACTCATCACTTTGTTCCAAAGGGCTTGAGGCTCAGGTCTGCGAAGTGTTAACTTGCCAAATCTTTCGAGTTTTTCAAAATCTCCGCAATCAATAAGTTCATAGTCTTTCCAGTTTTTTGGTGTAAATGTTTGCATCCTTGCGAATGAACAAAAAAAAGAGGGGAGTGGCAAATAAATATCAATAGGCAGTTTATTGGTTCACGGTTACTCCGTTCTCAGTTGTTCGGTTCATGGTAAATGCAATGGTAAGTTCTCGGTTCACAGTAAATCGGTCAACTGTAAAACTGTGAACCGACCAACTACTCAATAATAAACACTTTTCCTTCCTTGGCTATCTCGGTATTAGGAAACTCAGTTTTGGCTTCGTCTAATAAAGGTTGTAGGTCTACATACCTTGCGCTAAAATGCCCTATGATTAGTTTTTTTACATGGGCTTTGCTGGCTATAATACCCGCTTGTTTGGCGGTAGTATGCATGGTCTCTATAGCACGTTCAAGCTTATCGTGCATAAAAGTGGCTTCGTGGTAGAGTATATCGGCATCTTCCACAGCTTTTATAACTCGTTCATCATATATAGTATCGCTGCAATATGCATAACTCATAGGTATGCCTGCCTCATAAGTGAGTTTATCGTTTTTTATTACAATTTTACCATCGCTACTCACAAAGTCTTTGCCCATTTTTAAATCATTGAAATGAGTAAATGGGATTTTATTTTTTTCGCAGGCTTCCACATTTAGTTTTTTAAGCACGCTGCGCTCTCTGAATTTAAAACCCACACAAGGAACGCGATGATAAATAGGGAAAGTGGTAACTTTATAATAGATATTTTCAAAAATAACCTCCTCTTTTTCTGTATTAACAGAGTGATAGTGAAGGTCGAAACTGAATTTTGTTTCGCTGTATTTAAAAAACACATCCAATATTTCGAACAATTCTTTTGGGCCATAAATATGCATAGGTTTTTCTCTACGCATCAGGTTCATGGAAAGCAATAATCCGGGAAGTCCAAGAATATGATCGCCATGCACATGACTAATAAAAATCTGACTGATACGAGATTTTTTGATTTTATATGCCTGCAATTGCATTTGAGTTCCCTCTCCACAATCAATAAGAATATGGTGATCCAATATTTTTAAATACTGAGCCGAAGGGTGTCTGTTGGGCGCTGGTGTGGCGCTGCTATTGCCTAATATGGTTACTTCAAACGACATTTGTTTTAAAAGTGTTTATGAAAATAAGTTTTTAGGTTTTCATGTTATTATGTTATTCCCTAAGCCCTTTTCACTAATATCTAATTAAATATTACCTTAGCAAAGTAAATAATTTAAATAAAATATGGGTAATAAAATTGCATATATCACTGGAGCCACATCAGGCATAGGCGAGGCAAGTGCTATAAAATTAGCTTCAGAGGGATTTGATTTGATAATTACAGGTAGGAGGGAAGAGCGTTTGGAAACCCTGAAAAATAAGCTAATCTCAAAGTATAATATTGCTATTTTAACCCAAAATTATGATGTGACCAAAAGAGAAGAAGTTGAAGCAGCTATTCATTCTTTGCCTACTCAATGGAAACAAATAGATATTTTGGTGAACAATGCCGGTCTTGCAAGCGGTCTTAATACTATTTATGAGGGTGATATTAATGATTGGGAAAAGATGATAGATACCAATATTAAAGGCTTGCTTTATGTAACAAGAACATTGGCTCCTATCCTTATTGAAAATAACAAAGGTCATATTGTAAACATAGGTTCGATTGCAGGCAAAGAAGTTTATGCAAATGGCAATGTATACTGCAGCACCAAGTTTGCGGTGGATGCCTTAAGCAAAGCCATGCGATTGGAATTTTCTAAATTCCCTATTAAAGTAACTTCCATCAATCCTGGTGCGGTAGAAACAGAGTTTTCAATTGTCCGTTTTCATGGCGATGAAGACCGAGCAAAAACAGTATACGAAGGCTATGATAATCTGTTAGCTGAAGACATTGCAGATGCTATTTGGTATGTTGTTTCTCGCCCAGCTAGGGTTAACATTAATGAGATGATTGTGATGCCAACAGCACAGCCGATGGCAGGTGTGATTAATCGAAAGTAGTTATAAAAGTAGAGGCACGATTTATCAAATTTTGGACTTATATAATTTTGATTATTATTTTTTTTAATGGCAATTTCTTTACATTTGTTCTATAAAATTAGTTTAGAAATGACGTACATCACCATTGATACAAATAAAAAGCAAGCATTACTTTTTTTAGATTACGTAAAAACACTTTCTTTCGTTACCGTTCATCAAGAACCAAATGAAATAACATTAAACGCAATCGATGAGGTAAAAAAAGGAAAGTTAAAAAAACATAAAAACTCAAAAGACTTGATATCTTTACTAAATAAATAGTAAGTTATGTTTTCTCTACTTACAACAAAGCAGTTTGAAAAAGTCTATAAAATATGTGTGAAACGAGGATTGAAAATGACCTTGATTAATTCAACCTTTGAGCTACTTGAAAAAACTGGTACCTTACCAGCTAAATATAAATCGCACAAATTAAGGGGTAATTATAATAATCATTGGGAATGTCATATTCAACCAGATTGGTTATTAATTTGGCTTTGTGATAATGACAAAAAAGAAATTTTTTTGATTAGAACCGGAACACATAGTGATTTGTTTTAATTCTGGCTCTTTCAACTGTTAAGCGCAGCGTCACTTTGAAGTTTTAATAATAATAGTTAGCAACTTTTTTTATCACAACAAAAACAAATCGCTTGCGATTCCATCACTAAAGAATTTGCCTGCTTTGCTCACCAATAATGTATTACCCTCTTTTGTTAAGTGATTTTTTTGGATATGAGGGTAGGCTTGTTGAAGTATTTGCTCAGCGTATTTGTAGCCAAAATTTGATTCAATATAATTTAAGCTACAACCCCACTTTGTTCTAAGGCTGGTCATTACATACTCATTCAATTTGTTGGCAATGCTTAAAACCTCTGTCTCCATTGGTAATTCATTTTTTTCAATGGCTTCAGCATACAGTATATTGTTAGCAATATTCCAACTTCTTTCTGTTTGATTAAAAGAATGTGCAGATGGCCCGATGCCTATGTATGGCTTATTCATCCAATAGTTTGTATTATGAATCGCATACTTTCCATCCTTGGCAAAATTACTTATTTCGTATTGCTCAAAACTATTCTTTTCCAGTGTATCAATCAATATGTCGAATTGTTGAACTGCCTGCTCCTCGCTTAATGGGTCTAACTTGCCATTTTCAATTAAATGTGATAGTGCTGTTTTTGTTTCTACTGTAAGGCAATAGCTGCTGATGTGGTTCACCCCTAAATCCATTGCTTGAAGTATATTTGATTTCCATGCATCATTACTTAAATTGGGCGTACCATAAATCAAATCAATACTCAAACTTTCAAATCCAAATTCCTTGGCATTTCTAATAGATTCTTTTGCCTCATTAGCAGAGTGGGCTCTATTCATCCATATCAAATCTTCATCTCTAAGGCTCTGAATTCCTATACTCAACCTGTTTATAGGTGATTTTTTCAGCTCTTTAAGTCGATTTATATTTAAATCATCAGGATTGGCTTCTAATGTTATTTCAGCACCTTCATTCACATCAAAATATTTATATATTTCATTGAAAATTGAGTTAAGCTCAACTTGAGTTAAAATGCTAGGTGTACCTCCACCAAAATAAATGCTTTCAATTTTGTTAGATGGCAAATAGTTTTTTCGTAATTCAATTTCCTTAATGATTGCCGCAACAACCCTTTGCTTGTGTGAATGGATGGTGCTAAAATGAAAATTGCAATAATGACAAGCTTTTTTGCAAAATGGTATGTGAATATAAATGCCCGACAAAGTATGATATTTGCGTTTAAGTTTATTTCTTGCGAAGTAAATATTTTAAAGCCAACATTTATTTGATTCGAGGTATTTACATAGTAATTTTTATGTTGTATGCGTTTTGTGCTAGGGCTCAAGATGCAATTAAATTGAATCTTGAGCTAAAAAGCGGAGATAAAAAGGCTTTTAAAAATATAGTGTATAAACCTGTATTATCTGATTCTATAGAATTATCAAAAGAATTAAATCAAATAATAATTCAACTCAATAAACAATCCTATCTAGCCGCAAATGGAAATTTGTTACAACTACAATCAGATTCATTTTTGTTCCAAATCAATATCGGTAATTCATTTGAAGCCCTCTTTGTAAAAAGCGATAATACCTCTGATTGGTTTTCCGATAAAGTTGGGTTTGAACAAATCAACAACAAAAAGTTCAATTATTATGATTGGGTTTTAAAACAAGAACAACTGCTTACATTGCTTGAAGAAAATGGATTTCCCTTCGCTCATATTTTTCTGGATTCTGTTGAAGTAGAAAGTGATATACTAAAAGCGCATATCAATATTGTTAAAAATAAAATGATCTTGTTTGATAGTATTGAAGTGATTGGTAAGGCCAATATATCCAAGACTTTTTTGAAGAATTATTTAGGTATTAAACAAGGTGATTTATACAACGAAAAATTAATAAAGAATGCCAACCAAAGGTTATACGAATTGGCTTATATAAGGGTTTTGAAAAGTCCTGCTGTTTACTTTTATGGCAACAAAGCAAGACCTTTACTA
>RGVD01000310.1 GCA_010027395.1 Bacteroidota bacterium | reverse complement strand
TGTGAAATGCATATTAATATAAAGAAAAGTTGGTAATAAAATGAAAAAAATATATGTGTTAGATACAAGTGTCTGTCTTGCAAATGCCAATGCTGTTTACAGTTTTGGAAAAGAAGATGTCTGCATACCTCTTAAAGTTTTAGAAGAAGTAGATAAACACAAGAACCGCCAAGACGGTGTAGGACAAAATGCTCGTAGTTTCATCAAGATCCTTGACGAATTGCGAGAAAAAGGTTCCCTACACGATGGCGTAAGACTTCAAAAAGGCAAAGGTTTATTGAAGTCGGTTGCACTAGCACCATCACCTTTCCCAACTGATTTAGATTTAAGTGTTCCGGACCATGTTATAATCGCTACCGCCTTTGGTATTGCAAAGGCTAATGAAGATAAAAAAGTAGTAGTTGTTTCACGCGATATTAATATGCGTGTTATTTGCGATTCCATCGGTCTCGGTTCCGAAGGATATGACGCAAATCAAGTAATCTCCAGTAGTTCAGAGCTTTATTCTGGTTTTGCTGATATTGTTGTTGATGATGAATTCATTGAACGCTTATACAAAGGCGAGTTGATGCATCTTGACGACAAACAAACAGAAAAATTATTTCCACATCAGTTCCTCACCCTTATATCAAACAAGAACGCAAACAAGACAGCATTAGCAAGATTTATAAATAAAGAATCTTCTCTTCGCAGAATTCCGGAATTCAAAGGACGCAACCAAGTCTTTGGTGTTGAATCAAGAAACCGCGAACAAAGTTTTGCTATGGATTTATTAATGGACCCAGCCGTTCCAGTTGTAACTCTTGTAGGCAAAGCAGGCTCTGGTAAGACACTCACTGCAATCGCAGCAGGAATGGAACAAATGCTTAAAAAAGGTGTATATACACGCCTTATAGTTTCAAGACCAGTTCAACCAATGGGAAGAGATATTGGATTCTTACCAGGAACTATGGAAGAAAAAATGTTGCCTTGGTTAAGTCCAATTCAAGATAATCTTCAGTTCCTATTAGGCAACGACAAAGAACTTCTTCAAGAATATATGGCTCGTGGTCAAATTGAAATTGAAGCCTTAACATATATTCGTGGTCGCAGTATCGCTAAGGCGTTCATGGTTATAGACGAAGCACAAAACCTCTCAGCGCACGAACTCAAAACGATCGTCACTCGCGTAGGCGAAGACACCAAAATCGTTTTAACGGGCGATATAGAGCAGATTGACAACGTTTATGTGAACGATACGAGTAATGGTCTAGCTTATGCTGTAGAGAAGTTTAAAGACACTCATTTAGCTGGTCACGTAACACTTACTAAGGGCGAGCGGAGTGCTGTTGCCTCACTAGCGGCCCGTATTTTGTAAGGGTAGAAAATATTTTATTTCGAAAAAATAGTTTTTGAGCTTTATAAAAAAGGTTTAATAAAATTTGAAAATGGCGAATACAAATTAGATTTTGATTATTCGCAATTAATTTGAGGAGATAATATGGAAGACAGAGAATTAGAAGATAAAGTTGTAGAAACTGACACAGATTTAAAAGTTTTATTTATTCAATATATTGGTGAAAAATTAAAACCAGAAAATGGAGAAGTGACAGTTGAGATGTGTGTAGAAGTTCTAGCAAAAGAATTTCCTGATTTTTTATTGCTTGTTGCTCAAGAGAATTTTTTAAGAGGATACAAACAGTGTTTAATTGACATGGAGAACAATGTTGATGAACAAAAATTACAATAGATATTTTAAAGCTTCAACACAAATTAAGCTTAATGAACAAACTATTTTTGGAACAGTGAATATTGTTCAACAGGGTGAATTTCCTGAAAACATAAATTTTAATAACATATTAAAAAAGTTAGAAATTATTGTTCCAGAACATTTTATTCAAAATCTTGATGGAATTTATGTTGGAGATTATGATTTTCTTTTAAAAAGAGATTTAAATGCTCTTTATAAAGATGGTGTGATTTATGTCATGCCAGAACAAGATGATGAACAAGATGTTTATGAAGATATTGTGCATGAGATAGCGCATTGTGTTGAAGAAACTTATGGTATGGATATCTATGAAGACGGCAAGATAGAGGAAGAATTTTTACGCAAAAGACGTGCTTTGCTTGACATTCTGAAGGCATACGGCTACAATGAGGTGTCCGATGCGGCATACGGAAATACAGAATATAATAAGAAGTTTGATGAGTTTTTATATTTAATGGTTGGATATCCAACCTTAACTCAACTGACTCCTAATTTATTTGTATCTCCTTATGGTGCAACCTCGTTGAGAGAATATTTTGCTAATTGCTTTGAGGAATATTTTGCGCGTCGTCAATACGACCATGTAAAGAAAATATCTCCTGCTGTATTTGAAAAAATAGAACTCTTGTTGGGGATTAACTAGAGGTGTTCTTTGCTTGAAACAGAAAATAAAAAGCCTGATTACGTTAGCTATTCATCAATTAAAGACTGGAAGTTTTGCCCTCATTATTACAAAATTACTCGTATTGATAAAGTTCCTGCCGGAAGAGA
>RGVD01000309.1 GCA_010027395.1 Bacteroidota bacterium | reverse complement strand
GGCTATAATTCCGGTATTTATTGCAGGACTTAGCTTAGATTTTGTAGCAATCATTAATAAATATGTCTACACACACACCAGCTTTTTGAACGCATATTTTTATTACTGTATAGGACTAGTGGTTGCAGGCATTATATTTATGAGCATGTTTAACCAGTCAGACAAAAAAACATTGGCGACAATTTTTCAGCGACGCTATATTTTATTGGTACTACTTTTGGTGATCGCAGAAATTATGGCACTTGTGGCAGGCTTTATGTTTTGTAAGGCGCTAAGCATGGGGCCAGTATCCTTGGTGGCAGCCATAGAGAATATACAACCAATCTTTGTTTTACTAATAACTCTGAGTTTCTTCAAATTAGCTCCACAGTTTTTTCTAGAAGCTGAAAATCCAGGCATCAAGACCAAAGCTCTGCTGTCGCTAGCTATGATTTTTGGTGTTTATGTAGCCGTCAGAGGCTAAACTTTTTTTGAAACTGTATATTTTTTGAGCATTTTGGTTGGATTGTAAGACATTTTAGATTTTCTAATGCCGGCAATGCCGAGATCTTGCTCCCAGTTTACAAACTGACAGCCATAGGCATGGATTACCTTGGCTACCTCACGAACTAAAAATGCGTATATATGTTGATGATGGATTTTTAAGGCTTTTTCAAAATGACAAATGGCGTATTTTTGGTCAATTATCTCGTTTATTGAGAATGCTTGAAGACTATCGTTTACATGAATTGTTGTAATGAAGCAGTTCAGCTTCGAAAAATTATCTAAAATATTCTTAATTGCTTGACGCTCAAACTTGGCATCCTTAGCAGGTTGATTAGTTTGTTTGGACCATGATTTGTCGAGCTCAATAATTTGCTTAACGGATTCGGGTGTTAATTTTTTATGATTTTTTACAACTAACTCAATATCACTATGGGCTTTGAAAAAGGTATTGGCCTTGTTGCGCTTTTTTTTGTAATCCTTGCCAGACATCCTTGCCAGACGACCAACGCTGTAAATGTAGTCGAAATTATCCCGATCCTGCCTTACTCTGAGCTTTTTCGCATCTGTTATTTGCTCTATCACAACTTCTGGCACTAAATTAATCTCTGCAGTTTTTTCAAGCAATGTATCGATACTTTGTGAAACGTTATTATTTCCCAAAATAGAATAAATGGTTTTGCCAGTGGTGTAATCGGGAAGTTTAATAATTAGATTGCCATTTAGATCAGAAACTTCAGTTTTACCATCGGTATCCCATGCAAGCAAGCTAGTAAAATTAAAATCAGAATAGGGTTCAAAATTTTTGCTGTATTTAGTTATCACAGCCTTAATTTCGATACTTAGCTTAGAAAATTTTGGATATTTTGCAATCATTTTTATTAATACATAAATAAATTATTTAGTATGTTTTTATCATACAACCATTTGCGTATTGCCAAAAGGTGATAAGATGTAAGTATGGTTTTTTCTGTAAAAAGCAGGATAAAATAAACAATGAAAAATAAAATATTTACAATTTTTGCATCAACCCTTTATTTGGTTTTTGTAATATTTTGGGCTTATATTGCTGTTAAGGGTCTACAGGGTGATCATTCTATCGCAGAAGTTTTTAGTGGTCTTTACGGACTTATGGCTCTTAGTGGCGGCATATTTGGACTAATTGTTGGCAAGAAATTTGGCGGATTCAAGAGTTATATCGGTGCAACTGTTATGTTTATATCACTAGGTTTGCTTGCTCAAGAAGCCGGACAACTAACGTATTCTGCCTACACTCAGATATTTAATATCGAAGTTCCATATCCTTCATGGGGAGATGTTGGCTATTTTGGCAGTGTAATTCTTTATATTTTAGCCGCTTGGAATGCCGTTAAAGCAGTCCGCACCAAAGTGGCACTAAGTTCGAAATTAAATAGAACATTAATTACAATGTTGCCACTGTTGTTGCTTGGAGTATCTTATGTCGTATTCCTGCGTGACTATAAAGCCGATTCAACAGATGTGCTGGCAACTATTTTAGATTTTGCGTACCCCCTCGGACAGGCGCTTTATATTGCGATAGCCCTTCTGGCTTTATTATTGTCGAGAAGCTTTTTGGGCGGAATTATGAGGAAAGCAGTACTACTTTTGATTGCAGCTTTCGTACTGCAATATTCAGCCGACTTTATGTTCTTGTATCAACACAATCAAGATACTTGGAAAACAGCAGGACCTAACGAATTGCTGTATTTAACGGCTTATTTTGTAACAACTCTGAGCTTAATTAGATTTAATGGTGTCATTTTGAAACTATCAGCTAGCGAGGATGCAGACCATGACGCAAATAGCTAAAACTGATAACCAAATTTTTTCAGAAATTGCCGTTAAGATAATCGAAAGTCAAGAAAGTATTATCGGTCCAATAGCTTTGCAGCAAGCAAATAAAGTTAGTGGTCTTTCTTTGGATTGGAGTCATAAAAAAGTTGATATCAATTCTAATTCGCCAAAAGTTATAGACTCACTCGTAAATCAGTATAAGGTTTTGTTTGGTGAAATGGCAGTTGAAACTTGCCGGGATGTATCTAGGCA
>RGVD01000308.1 GCA_010027395.1 Bacteroidota bacterium | reverse complement strand
TTGCAAAGTTTTTATATTTATTAAATATAACATTAATAATGTCACTTATTGCAACTAATACAGAAAATACATGCGAGACTAGACGAGAATGTGATTATCCTCATTATTGGGAAATCAGTCATAAAATCGAAGATATAATTAAAACTTATAATAATATTGAAAATGGTGCTCGTTTGACAGATACCAATATATCAATTATGGGTCGTATTCTTCAAAAAAGAGCAGCCAGTAAAAAACTACTATTTTATACATTATCTATTGATGGTCATGATTTTCAAGTTTTATCAGATTTGGGTTCTTACAATGATGAAACTGATTTTTATGCAATTCATAGTTCAACTAAATTAGGAGATTTTGTTGGAATAAAAGGATATATTGCAAAAGGTAAAAAAGGAGAACTATCAATTGTCCCAAGAACAATGGTAATGTTAGCTCTCTGTCAACACGACCTTCCAAGTGTGTTTTATGGTGTAGAAGATAAAGATGCACGTTATTCTAATCGATATTTAGATTTAATGGTGAATAAAGATGTACGACCTATTTTTGTAAAACGTTCGAAAATTATTAGTTTTCTTCGACGATATCTCGAAGATAGAGATTTTATGGAAGTTGAAACACCAACTTTATCAAATATGGCAGGAGGAGCTGTTGCAAAACCATTTATTACTTATCTAAATTCATTAAAACAAAATATGTATATGCGCATAGCACCAGAACTATTTCTTAAAAAACTTATTATTGGGGGGTTTAGTAAAGTTTTTGAAATTGGTAAACAATTTAGAAATGAAGAAATGGATATAAGTCATCTACCTGAATTTACTTCATGTGAATTATATTGGGCTGGTGCAGATTATAATATATTAATGACAATGACTGAAGATTTACTAACGAATATGGCTGTTGCTATTAATGGTACAACGAAAACAACTTGGTTTGACAAAGAAATAGATATGCAAGGACCATATCCTAAATTAGATGCAATGGTTACCTTAGAAAATGAAATTAAGAAAAAACTAAATGATAATAATTTTACCTTACCGGATATTACAAGTTCTTCAGCAACAGAAGAATATAAAAATTTAGTGGAACTATTAGAAGTTAAAATTTCACCTCCACATACATTAAATCGTTTAGTGGATGGTTTAATTGGTGAATTTGTAGAAGTATTGTGTATTCAACCAACATTTTTAATTAATCATCCTCAAATAATGTCTCCACTTGCAAAACCTCACCGTGAATTTCCAGGTAAAACAGAACGATTTGAATTATTCATTAATAAGAAAGAATTTTGTAATGCATATACTGAACTAAATGACCCATCTATTCAAAAGAAAATTTTTGCGGAAATTGCTAAACAAAAAGCATCTGGAGACGATGAAATCCCTCCATCAGATGAAGATTTTATAAAAGCGCTAGAATATGGATTACCACCAACAGGTGGTTGGGGTATTGGAATTGATAGACTAGTAATGCTATTAACTGGTCAAGATTCAATTAGAGAGGTTGTTTTCTTCACACCAAGAAAAAATTGAAATATTTAAGCGTTAATTGTTAATTTAATTAAAGTATGTCGAGTAACGAAACTATTAATGATACTACTAATACTTGGACACTTGTGACAAAAAAGTCATATGTACCAAAGCCCAAACAAAGCTGCCGATTCGGTGTTGGCTGCAAAAAGGGTGGTGATGCATGTGATTTTGAACATCCAACATGCAGGAATGGTGCAACTTGTCCAAAGAAAGGCAATGGATGTGCATTCCGTCATCCAAAGAGCAACACACCAGCCAAGGCAGTTGCAACACCAGTTGTTGTTGGTTCGGTTTTTCAACAGATGGCGACTCTTGGTGATGACGATGAGTCTGTCGTGGAGAACAAGACTGTTCTCAAGTCTACAAGTCAAAGTCTGAAGGATTCTAGTGTTCCCCTTACCGTGTCCAAAGAACTGAAGAAGCGAACTACCAATGAGAGCAAACCAATTGTCGTGGAGAACAAAACACCTGTCAAAGAAACATGGGCTTCACGTCTGAACAAACCAGTACCAGTTGTACCACCCGCTCCACAAAAGAGCGAAAAATCCGATGACATGAAATCAATTCAACATGAATCAACTTCTTCTGTTTCAAAGAAGCTTGATTTGGATGTTTAATATGTTTCATTAAAATTTCATTTATTTTTTTCAATTATTCTAGATGATATCATTAGAAAAATTGAAAAAAATAATCTGATATGACAAACAATTATGATATGCAAGATTGTATTAATAATAAAAAAATGATTAGGTGTCATTTTTGTAATGAAAATCACACATGTAGACAATGTCCATTAGAATTAGAAATAGCCCCATTTTTGAAAAAAAAAGTAGGTTCTATAATGGAACATTATATTGGTAATAATTTTAAGTGTCCTTATTGTGAAAATAATACTTTGAAAGTTATAGGAAATCATACACCATCGCTTGATATAATTTGTTCAAATCCAGTCTGTAATATTAAAATTGAAGTAAAGTCAAAATGTTTAAGTGTTAATTCATTACCAAATGATATTAAT
>RGVD01000307.1 GCA_010027395.1 Bacteroidota bacterium | reverse complement strand
AATTATTAAAATCACATATTGCTAATAAATTAGTTTAATCTATGTAATGCATTTTTTGTAATAAAAATTGAATATTTATGTTTTTATTATTTCATATACTATCCGACTAAATATACAATACACTGAATATAATGCCGCGAATTTTAACCGATGATTTATTGGTTGTTTTATTTACATTAACTGCATTACTTTCTCCCGACATTACATTCTATGTTCAGTTGTACTTTCTTAGCAAGGATAGTCATGGTGACTTGGATGCATATGTTCATGATGATCACCGTGACGCATTACGTTCTTATTTTGGTTCAGAACCAATGTATATGCAATGTCCAAATGGTGACATATGCAAGGACCGTATGACAATTGATGATGTGCCAGTCGAATGGAAATTCTCTAAACATCCTAAAGAATCAGCATTTGCAGGTTCTTATGGAGGGTTCTTCTATATTCTCCTTCTTCCAAGTATTCGTGGCATGTATGGCCAAAATGTGTCTATTGTGGATGGTCATGTTGTATTTACTGAAGGAAAGGTAGTTGTGCAAATTATGACATTGCATCAGTTCTTGGTACATCACAATTTCATTCTTTCCACATCCCAAGATAAGGCTCTTCACACAATTGAAGCATTATTTGATGCATGGAGCAATAGTACATGCTTTGTTCCTAGTGCTATTATTCATTCATTTCAAAAAATTAAAAAAAAGGATGAACGTGTGCATGAAATGTACAATGCTTTTACTGCATGGTTGCCAAGCAAGGGTTTAAGTGTTGAGGAGTTGCTGGAGAAACCAGTGGTAACAACAGAGCAATGTCAACATAACGCTGAGAAAGCATTTCCCGAGGCATGGCTGAGTTTACAACAAGCCCTAGATGCAGAAAAAGAAGCAATGAAGAGAATTGAAGCTGCAAAAAAGGCAGCATCCGTTACCTCTATTGTTGCTCTTGGTGCTATAGGTGCTATAGAAAAGCCACAGATTCCACTTGTTGCATCTCTGTCCAGATTTATGCAAGGGACGCAAAATGAGAAGGACAAAAAATGTTCCAGGTGTCAAGAATGTATTGCCCTTCATGAACAGTTTAAGGCTGTGTATGGAGGTGGTGATATCTATACTGCTATAACCAAGACTTGTGGTACAGGAGTATGGGAGGAGTACGTAAAAGGGATGTGGGCTATTTTCAATAGCAACCCTTCAACCATGCAAGACCCATGATGGCGCTAATAATATTTTTGTAATATTTATATTAGGGAAATAATTTTAGTTGGGGTGTTTAACACCCTAACTTATTTAAAGCGTTACGTATTGTAAAAATTGAATATATATAATCAACATTATGTATAAATAATTCATTCATTCATTGTCCATTAACCATCATATGACAATCTCACAATCTATGCTTCCCTGCAACACCTATGCTTACATGAACACCAAAAAATCATGCCCAGCATCAATATGCTCATTCATTGACACATATGGTCGTGAAGGTCGTGCAAATTACTTCTCAGACAAAAGTCCAAATGAGTTGCATGACATGAAAGAACTTGTACCTGTTGGTGAAGTGTATCGTGTTTGCTGATAAATTTTTTGTTTATATGTACATGTTTATACATGGTTTATAATCATCTTTTTTAATATTAAATATTTTTAATCCATTTTCTAAATCTTCAATTACAATATCCATTTCAGTAGAATTATCTATAAATGTTCTAAAGCAACTAATATATTTTATTTCATTGTAAAATTTTTCAATGTCACCTCCGTAAAATTTAAAGTGATTCTTATTTTTTTCAAAAAAATCATTTAATATAGTTGGAGGAATACTTACGGTATATTTCTTATCCACTTTTAGTAAAAATATTTCTTTTAATTCCAATGCATCATAACCTTTTATATTATACGATGATGAAAATCTTCTTTTTAATCCCTTATTGTATCCAAAAAAACAATTTTCTAAATCATCTTCGTATCCTGCTATTATAAACATAAAATCATGCTTTCTTTCTGATAAATATACATTTATCATATCAATTGCTTCCTTGGAAAATGAATCTCTTTTCTCCTCATTTCCTAATGAATATGCTTCATCTAAAAATAATACTCCTCCCATCGCTTTTTCTAATAGTTCTCTTGTTTTTGGTGCAGTTTGTCCTAAATACTTTCCAACTAAATCATCTCTCTTTATTTCTGTAAAATTTGATGTTTTTAATATACCCAATCTAACAAAAATATCTGCATAAATTTTTGCAAATTCAGTTTTACCTACACCAGGTGGTCCTGATATTTGTGTATGTAAATATTCATCAAGTGAACTATTTTTAACGTAATATACAATCTTCTTAAATACTTCTTTCTTTACATCCACTAATCCAACCATCGCTATTAATTTTTCTATTGCTGGTATTATATTATGTAATTTTTGTAATATACTATTATGTCTTATACTCATCCACTTATCTTTTAATTGCAATATTGATTCTAATGATGTTATTGTTTTAAGTGTATTACTAACCTCTTCATCACTGTAAGACTCTGGATTCCTAATATATTTCATTGATATA
>RGVD01000306.1 GCA_010027395.1 Bacteroidota bacterium | reverse complement strand
GCAAACATCTTAAATCTACAAAAGATCTTGCTGAAGCCTGTAATAAGGCATTTGAGCAATTAGAAGGCACCTGGTCTGTGGCTATCATGTTCCACGATCTGGACCAGTTTGTACTGGCAACCAACAATGGCTCCCTGTACTACATAACCGACAATGAAAACTTCATTACCTTTGCTTCTGAAGGTTACTTCCTCGAAAGGCTCAAAAAAACAAACGAATTCGCCTCGTTTGGATCATTGTTAGAAGTCAGACAACTCACCTCAAACAAGGGTTTGGTAGTTAATATAAGTGAGTTTAAGATCAGTTTTTTTGAAAATCCAGTAAATAGCAATTCTATAGTAGTATCAAAAGTTAAGCCGCTCGAACTAAAAAAACACCTGCTGGACAACGAAATCAACAAACGAGAGGTCGTCATCGATCCTGCAATGTTTATCAATCGTTCCAAAGAAGCTCACTTATTCTGCCTACTCGAAAACAATGCTCAAGCCATCAGCAAACTCCGTAGGTGTTCCAAATGTCTTCTGCCAGAGACGTTTCCTTTTATTCAATACGACAATGAAGGTGTATGTAATTACTGCAATAACTATGTGATAAAAGACAGAAGTAAAAATCGAAAAAATTTTATTAATAATCTTGAATCATTTAAATCGGTTAAAGGAAGCGCCAATTGCATAGTACCATTCAGTGGGGGCAGAGATAGCACTTATTCACTCCATTTCATAACAAAAGAGCTAGGACTAAAGCCTCTTGCATATACTTACGATTGGGGTATGGTAACTGATTTGGCTAGACGAAATATCGCAAGGGTTTGTGGCAAACTTGGAATTGAGCATGTAATTGTTTCAGCTGACATTTGGAAAAAAAGAAGTTATATACGTAAAAATATCAATGCATGGATAAAAAACCCTCAACTTGGTATGATTCCATTGTTCATGTCCGGGGATAAAGCCTTTCACTATCATTTATTTAAACTTCAGGAACACACTGGCATTTCCTTGAATATTTGGGGCGAAAACTATCTTGAAAAAACAGATTTTAAAACCGGTTTTGCTGGTGTTTCTCCCGAATTTAACAAAAATTTACTTTATTCATTGTCAGTTGCCAATTATTTACGGCTATTCTCCTTTCTAACCAAATCCGTCATAACCAATCCATCATACATCAATGCCTCGATTATAGATAATTTAGTCTCTCAATACAGCAGATCCTTTCAAAAAAAGGTGGACTATTATAATTTCTTTGATTTTTATGACTGGAATGAAGATGAAGTAATCAAAACAATTTCCAAGTATCAATGGGAATATGCCATTGATACAAAAAGCTCATGGCGCATTGGAGATGGCACCTCTGCTTTTTATAATTATATATATTATACGGTTGCAGGCTTTTCAGAGTTTGATACTTTTAGAAGTAATCAAATACGCGAGGGTCAGATTGACCGCGAAACCGGTCTCAGGCTAATCGAAAATGAAAATGAACCTCGATATGAAACCCTTCGCTGGTACCTCGAAATCCTGAATCTTGATTTTCTGACTGTTATTAAGGCCATTAACTTAATTCCTAAACTATATCACATATGAAGGTTTTATTAGGTGAAATCAGTAGCTATAAAGCTATTGTAATTGCCGAATTTTTAAAAACCAATTATCCTAGTATAGTTTTAATTACATTCGATTACTTGTCTTTCGTAAAAAATGTTCATACAAAATATATGGATGAGCATATCACTTTAAATGCCAGATCAGGGAAATTATATGTAGATGAGCTTATAAAATTATGCTATGATTATGAAATAGATATTTTTATTCCTGTACATAGTGATAATATTGGATTAATTCTTCAAGCTAAAGCTTTATTTGGAAAAGCTTTGAGTTATGTTGGTAATTTAGATCAATATATACGCTTACATAACAAAGATGTTTTACAAACATTAGCGCGTGAACTTGAAATTGATACACCTTATAACTATTTGTCTCTTAAGGAGGCAAGAATACCCTTTGTTGTTAAACCAACAAACAAATCATCTTCAAAAGGAGTTTTGTATTTCAAAAGTGAAAAATCTACGACATCATTCCGTCTTGAACATGAAAATAACCTTATCATACAGGAATTTATTGAAGGGTTTGGTTGTGGTTATTCAGTATTTGTAAGAGATGGTAGAGTCTTGGTGGGTTATGGCCATAAAAGAATTGCAGAATTTCCTGTAAGCGGAGGTTCAAGTGTTTATAGAACTTCTTTTTTTGATCCAAGAATGCATTCCATAGCTGAAAAAATATTCAATGAAATACCTTGGTCTGGTTTTGCAATGATAGAGTTTAAATTTACGCCTGACAATCGACTCGTACTTATTGAAGTTAACCCCCGTATTTGGGGATCTGTTAATCAAGGACTTCAATGTGGTATAAATTATTTTGAACCACTCTTTGGCATAGCAAAGGTCAATAAGGGTTATAAAGGAGTTAATACTTATTTGAGCCCTCAAATTTATTTAAGCCTGTTGCAATACTTTATGAGGTTTAACTACAAGCCTTTGATTGATTTCATTATTAATATTAGAAGAAATAAGGGGGATTTGAGCAT
>RGVD01000305.1 GCA_010027395.1 Bacteroidota bacterium | reverse complement strand
ACTTCAATTTGATGTGATTCAATTCAGATTGCTTCATGAGTATGGTGCCTCAGTTGAGTTCACCAAATTGCCTTATGAAAAAGCAAGCTGGTACACTTCAACAGATAAAGCAGCCTTAGAAAGATTTAACATGGTGAAGAAATACAATATAGCGGCTGATAAAGAAGGACGACCTGTGTTTTTAGCAGAAAGTGCATGGGCGTTGAAAATGAATCAAGATAATTTCCCTGATATTGCATTCCATTTTACTTCCGAATTTAAAACAGACCCAAATGCGATTAAACAAGCCAATGCTTGGAAATACTAGGTATTTGATTCGTGAACAATATTTTAACAAACGCAATGAATAAATATATAAGCCTGACCATAATTCTTAGCATCCTAACGATAAGTGTATTTTCTCAAAACAAACCCATAAAAGTGGGTACTGATCGAGATAAGCATGGTTGCATAGGCTCTGTAGGCTATGTATATTCAACAATCAAAAAGGATTGTATTCGGGTGTTTGAGCAAAATATTAAGTTAACTGAATTTTCACCAAGAGGCTCTTCTACTTCAATGGCTGCAGTTATTTTCAGTAAAGATAGTTTTAAAGCAGAAGTGTTTTTACCTAGTTATAATGGAGGGCAAATCTTAATTAGAAAAGGAAAATATACTTGGCAAAAGGGTCAATTAGTTTTAAGAAATAAAGCGAACTTTGAGTTGTTTGAAAACACTAAGTTGATTTTTAAACAGAATTAATTCATTGGGTATCTAACTAAACAATCATATTTAATCTTGCCTCTTATCGAATTCACCCCAAATGGTATCTATGTTCCCAAAGCGGATGTATACATCGATCCATTTAAGGCGGTAGAAAATGCACTAATAACTCATGCCCATGGAGATCATGCTAGGAAAGGGAACATTAATTATTTGTGTCATTCACAAAGTGTGCCTATTCTAAAAAGACGGATTGGACATTATCAATTTCAATCGGCTGAGTATGGTGAAATAGTCAATATCAATGGTGTGAAGTTTAGCTTTCACCCTGCAGGTCATGTGCTTGGCTCAGCTCAAATAAGAATTGAACATAAAGGGGAAATTTGGGTAGTAAGTGGGGATTATAAAACAGAGGACGATGGCATATTAACTCCTTTTGAAGCTATCAAATGCCACACTTTTATTACAGAGTCCACCTTCGGATTGCCTGAATTCGATTGGCTTCCGCAAGAAGATATATTTTCTCAAATTAATGATTGGTGGCAAGGCAATGCCAATGAAAACAATTGCTCCATTATGTATGCTTATTCATTAGGCAAGGCACAACGCATCCTTCAATATTTAAACCATCAAATAGGACCGGTATTTGTTCATGGTTCTATTCAAAACATGAATGAGGCATATAGAGAAGCAGGCGTTTTGTTGAAACCCACTCACAAGGCAGGCTCTGACATTGATAGAAAAGAATTTAGAAAGGCTTTGATTATAGCGCCACCCTCAGCAGATAATAGCTATTGGATAAAAAGATTTGAACCCTATGTAACTGGCTTGGCTAGCGGCTGGATGTCAAATGGAGCAAGTAAAGCTTGGCTTAAGTCCGATAATGGTTTTGCATTAAGCGATCATGCTGATTGGAAAGGATTAAACAAGGCGGTGCTTGAAACGGGAGCTGAAAAAGTACTTGTTACTCATGGTTATATTAATGAATTTGCTAATCATTTAAATAAAATGGGCATTGAAGCTGAAGCTATACCTACACAATTTGATTCTAATCCTACCTAAATTAAAGCAGATTGATATGAATTTTATTAATGCTCAGCAGTTTTACTTTTACTAAATTTACTTTTTAGTTTCACTGCAGGCACCCATATTTTAGAAATCAGATACTTGATAGGATTGCTTTTTTCTACTTTCCAAACTGTAGTCCTCGCGCTTTCTTGCTGGTTTTCGTGAATGGTGTAAGCATAGGCAGCAATAGAAGTTCGGAAGGTATTTTCGGGGAAATCGATTGGATCATAGCCATGTAAAGTATATCCACGACAAAGCATAATGGCCAAACGATTAAATGGCACATCTACCTCTGTTTTATCGCCTGTTTCAGCGTGTTCCAAACGCAATTCGCCACCATATTCTTTTTTCCAATCTTTGTTTAAATACAACAATAGATTTAAGTTGCGAAACCACGTTTCTTTCATAGGATGGTAATTGAAATCAGCGTGCATGTCCAAGAAACTCTTGGCTTTTCCTTGGTGTATTCCTCCTCCATAAAACTCAGTGTCAATAAATACATCTTCTTTGGTTACATACTTAATCCATTCCTCAAAACGTTTTGATGTCAAATCATCATATAGCTCGGTAAACAAGCCTCCCATGGTCCAAAACTTAGATTTTTCGAATTTGTTTTTAGCAAAAACATAATCAGCACTAGCGGTTTCTATTTCTGGAATGCTATTATAAAGTTCTGTAATTTTATCTTCATAGCATAGTCCATCAACAGCTACAACCGGAAATGGTTTAGCAGTCAAAAATTCGTTTCTATACTTCTCTTTGTTGGCTTCAATAAAATCAAAATTTATCATAAAATATGTTGTTTAATAATTTTCAAATGTTGTAATAA
>RGVD01000304.1 GCA_010027395.1 Bacteroidota bacterium | reverse complement strand
GTGTGTTGAATTTTGGCTAGGTGGTTATTAATAAACTGACTCCATTCATAGGTATGTTGTGCTTCGGCCCAATAATAAAACAAAACAGGAACCGTAGATAATGCCCACAATTCATCAATGGCTCTAAAAAAAGTGCCATCAGCCTTCATCATATTAGCCCTTCCCGGTTGATAATGGTCAAGGTATATAAAATCATTTCCATAGCCATACTTTTCTTTCAAGTTGGGCATAAACTCTGGAAGTATATGAGCGTGAACGTCTATTTTATGCATTGTAAAAAACGATTTAATGCTAAATTTAGCTATAGGTTATTAGTAATATTATTATTATTTAAAATGCTTTTATCACAAGGTATTACATCTGCCTTTTTATGGAGTTGTGATCTTTAGAGTTTGTCATTTTGAGCGGAGTCGAAAAATGGACAAACTCCTTAAACCCAAGCCATTTCTCGACTCTGCTCGAACTGACAATCGAATCGAGCTGACAATTCGCTCGAACTGACATTACTAAATGATAGCTATTAAGTAAACTACAAATGATTATTCTTTATGCTAATAACTTATACAAAGCACCAAGCACATTGCACATAAATCCGTGTTACACTTTCTCCATCACATGACCGCAGCTTTTACAGGTGCGCAAATCTTCAGAAGCATAGTAGGCATTAAAGTGCGTTTTAAAATCGTTTTCGATATCATTCAATTCAAAAAAAGCTTCATGCAATTTGTGATTACATTTCTCGCAAAACCACATCAAACCATCTGTAAATCCTTTACCAGCTCTCACCCTTTCAATCACAAGGCCTATTGAACCATCACTACGACCGGGAGAATGAGGTGTTTTAGCAGGAAGCAAAAACATATCACCTGCTTTTAAAGGCACTTTCACGGCTTTGCCATCCTCTTGAATGGTTACGCATATTTCACCTTCTAATTGATAAAACAATTCCTCTGTTTCGTTATAATGATAGTCTTTTCGAGCATTTGGACCCGCTACTACCATCACGATAAAGTCTTCTCCCAAGGGGTAAACACTTTTATTTCCAACAGGTGGTTTCAACAAGTGGCGGTTTTCTTCAATCCATTGGTTTAGGTTAAAAGGTCTTAGTATCATGGTTGTAAATTTTTAGGCAATTTAATATTTATGAATTTTGAAGCAAGAAAATCCCCAAAATAATACAAAATGAACTTAGCTTATGTCTTAGTAAATATCAAAATGAACTTTATTCAACCACCAATAATTTTCTACATTGAGATTTTTCGTTATCTATAATTAACTGGTAAATTCCTGATTTTATCTCATTTAAATTTATGCAATTGTCAACTCCTAGTGATGTCTGCATAATTTGAGTTCCATCTAACTTGTATATTTTAATTGATGAACCTATATCGATATTTTTAAAATAAATTTTATCATGACAAGGGTTTGGATACATATCAATGTCGGTTTCAGCATTAATTTTTACACTTAAAATTTTTGAATAAATAAACCTACCATCATTGTCAATTTGTTTTATTCTGTAATAAATAAGATTTGAATTTATATTACTTATTGAATGTTCGAAAAAATACCTCTTTATTATGTTACTATTGTTCGAACCTCTTACTATTCCTGCATGGTGCCAACTAAATGGAAATTCATTTTCTAAAGAATATTCAATTTCAAACCTATTGTTGTTTTGTTCTGTTGAAGTAGACCAATTCAATTTGACCTTTGAATCATTTAACGAATAATTAGTTTTAATATCTAACCAAGATACAGGTAAAACTTGAAAGGTGAATACTTTGGCATATACACTATCTCCTCCTGTATAGGAGTCATCATCAGTTGAATTAACACATACATAAAATTTTACATTGCCTGTATATCCAGATACTGGAGGAATCCAATTAAAAGTCCATGATTTTGAATATGTATTTGTATAAACACCCGCACTATTGTGCTCAATGTATTGCCTATCTGGTGCTACAGCAACCTGTGTTTCACCTGCGCTTAGGGGACTAACTGCTAGTGTACCTAAAGAAAAAGTTCCTATTGAAGCATTTATAGGTAAAACGCAAATTTGAAAACCATATTTATATCTATTTTTATCCTTAAAATTAAGTGTAAATGAATAGGGTGAGGCTATGGTTCCATTTCCATAAGGAGTGTTTTGTATTAATGAAATGCTATCCCATTTTTGACCAGATGTCACTAAAGAATAACTACTATGACATGATGTACAATTGTTTTCACCTGGAGCATTTGTATAACCATTAGGTGGGGTAGATGAATAGGTAAACAATAAACCTGTTGGTATTATTATAAAAATAAAAACCATCACAACATTTATTTTTTTGTGCATATTAAATTTTTGCTAAAATAATTTCAAAGATTTCTTTTACAGTTACCTTAACATTAATAAAATAATAAATAGTTTTTGTTTAGTATTTATATAATGTTCTTGATATATCTATCATTTCATTAAACAACAAAAAGCCCGTTTAACATTCGTTAAACGGGCTTTTGTTTTATGGTTTGTTTCTAATAATCTTTCGATTATTTTTTGTTTCTCTCTTTTAGCTTTTTGATACCGTATCCGATACCTGCTACTGCTAAAATCGACAA
>RGVD01000303.1 GCA_010027395.1 Bacteroidota bacterium | reverse complement strand
ATTACAAACATTGCTGCAGCAAATATAAGCATCCCTGCAGCAGCTTTTATCATATTTCCAGTATTAGAAAAAACACCACCACCAGCTGGACTTGTAGGACCAGCAGAAGCAACAGGACCAGCAGCAGGTGTTGGCATACCTTTTATAGCAGCCGATGCTCTTGTTACAGCATTAACTATTCCAGTGCCAATCATATTAATTAAGCCACCAAATCCTGCTCTTAATCTTATGATTGTATACATTGCATATAAAAGAAGGCTTGTCATGATAGCGCCGAATATTGGTGCTTTTCCTCCAAGACTAAAAAAGTTATTCATACCTTGGACAAGTTTAGAAAATAAACCAACAACCTGCATCAAAACAGTAACAATTGGTTCTAATATTAATATAAGGCCATTAAATGAACTTTTTAATTTATCCATAGCAAGAGTTGCACTTTCTGCTTGTTCTGCAAGATGCTTGTTGTCTTGTATTCTGTAGTGATGTTTCGCCAAACAATTTTGCTGCTTCATTCATATCAGTAATGCCAGCTGCATTTGCAATTGCCATTTTCTGAAAACGATTCATGCTTTCCCATTGCATTCCACTTGCAGCAACACCTTCTTTTAATAATCTAATTCTATCTTCATCACTTGCAGTTAAAAGTTCAATACTATTGAAATAATCACCACCTAATAATGCATTTAGATTACCAACTTTTCTACTTGCATCTTCAAAGGTATCAAATCCTTGAGCTATTCCAACTAATTTTCCAATAGCAATTCCAGTTTTTAATGATTGTTCTGCTAAACCATCAAGAACCTTAGTCATTTGTTCGCCATAACCAACAAATCTATTAGAATTTTCAGCAAAAGCTTGAGTAACAGAACCGAGTGCTAAACGATTTTTTGCAGCCATTTGAACAAAACTGTCTTGTATTTTAACTGCTTGTTGTGGAGTTTTGCCCATGGCTGTAACTAAACTATCAAAACTCTTTGAAGCAGTTGCAGCATCAACACCAAGTTTGCCTAATTGAGCCACGGCTGTTCCCATATCTTTTATTGAGCCAGCAGTTTGAGTTGTTAAGCCTATAAAGTTCTTTGAAAGACCTACCAGTGCTTCATTGAGTTCTTCTATTCTTAAACCGGTTCCAACAGAAGAAGCATACATTAAGTTGTTTGCTTCTCTTAGTGAATTTGTATATTTATCGTATCCGCCATTTAACTGACTTATTTGAATAATATGTTTTTCTAATTGTTCACCATATTGAAGGGATTGCTGTAATATTTGTTTTCCAATATTTAATATGTCTTGTTTTAATTTTTTTTCTTTTTCATTTTGTTCTAAAGAATTTGCTTGTGATTTTATTTGTGCTAATAAAACTTCTCTTTGTTTTTCTAATAATTTTTTTCTACCTTCATCTGTTTCTACTTTAATTTGTTCTAATAACAGTAAATAATTTTTTTGATTTAATTTATAATTTTCTTGTAGTTTTTGCGCTCTTTCGTCTTCGGCTTCTTGTAAAAGTTGTTCTGCATCAACTATTTGATCGTAATTTTCTTTAATATTATTAATTTTTTCATCAATATCTGTATAGCTTTTTGCTTTATCTTTAAGAGTCTTTGCAGTTTCTTTTTCAACTTGCTCAACTGCTTCTGAGGCATTCGTTATTTTTTCTGCCTCAGTAACAATATCTTTTAATTTCTTTTTTTGTTCTTCAAGTACGTCATTTATTTTTTTTTCATTGTCTAAGCGAAGTTTTTCAGTAAGAACACTGATATCCGGATTTGCATTCGCACTATCAGGAGGCTTGCTGGGATTGGTTGGATCTGCCATTTATAAAATATTCCTAAATAAAATTATACCTTGCTACATTATTATTTAGTAACAAGGTATAATATTTTCTTTATCTGCCTTTAGAAGCCTTCTCTATTTGTTCCGCTTCTTCTTTTTTCTGTTTAACAAGTCTCTTGACAAACCAGTCACGTATTGGTATTGGTAAGTTGTAAGCTTCTGTGAAACTCCACCCTCCATGATATTTGAGAGCAAAGAACATCTCGTATACACTTTCTATGTATTCATCACTTAAACCAAAAAAATTCCAAATTAAATGGAACCTCCATGTCTGCGCTGTAGTCACAGGCTTTACATTCAAAGTGCTGAGTTAAATCAACATTTGGGGTTATAGCTTTATAAACTTCTTTAAGGAATCTTGAATCCCTTACTGGCATAACATCAACGAATTGACTTATGACTTTTTTATCTTTTTCACCTTCTGCGCTTTCAATCAACAATTTTAGTTGTTGGGTATTACTATTATCTACAGCATTATTTTTATTTGCTTCAGAAATTTGTACTACAGATTTTTCATCATTACCTGTCATCAAGCGAATATTAACTGTAACACCTGTTTGTGGAAGAGTTACAGCAAATAATTTATCTTCTATATGCTTAACTTTGCTTGATAAATCTTCTGGTATTGTACCATCAAGCATTTTTTTATTTTCATCTAATAAAAATGTGTGCTTTGCAACTGTGTTGCATACAGGACACCCAACACTTGTAACATATTTACTTCCAAAACCAGATATTCTTGCATCTATTAAAAGTGCATTTCTATCTCCAACAAG
>RGVD01000302.1 GCA_010027395.1 Bacteroidota bacterium | reverse complement strand
AAGTTTGATAAGTCTAATTTCAGAAAAAAAATTTTAGAAATGAATATTTTAAAACCGCTCAATGAGGTGAAAGAAAATGTGTCGCATAGGCCAGCTAAACTATTCAAATTTGATGAGAAGAGGTATAGAGTATTGGAAAAAGAGGGCTTTTCATTTGAACTTTAGGTTTAGTTATCAAACACACAAAACAAACACATAAAAATAAATTTTAATCTTCTAAAATAGAAATAGCTTTGCTAATTTAACTTGAAAATCCTTTTTGTTGTTCTAATAAAAATTTACCTACTCATTTCATCTCCCATCACTAAGCATATACAATAAAATACAAACCATTTAGACAATCTGTGAATTTTGTTGCAAATATGGTTTCTAATTCTGCCTGTGTTTTTTTACATAATTGATTTCAATAAGTGTATTCAAATTATTGTGGTGATGTGATTCACTCAATTTACCTTATAAATGATCTGATGAAACAGTATTTATTTTTCCTTTTCTTGCATCTAATTGTTTTTTAATTTCTTTTGCTTTAATTTCTGTTAGGTCATAATTCCACATGACCCACATAGCAATTAAAGTTCCCAAAATAGGCACACCAGAAAAGAACAACCTCAATCCGGTAACTGCGCCTTCGGGTTGAGTTGGAGCGCCCGCTTTAAAAGCAACGGCAGACATAATTACGCCTGTTAATAATCCTGCAATGGCAAAGCCAAACTTTACCATCCACCAATAAATGGCGCCAAATATCCCTTCTCTTCTTTTACCTGATTCTAATTCATCCACATCGCATACATCAGCTGTCATCGACATCATCAAGGTAAACAAACTACCTATACCAAATGAAAAGAAAGGTAACGCAAATAAAAACAAATAAGGTTTTCCTGGAATAAAAAGAAACCACAACAAAATGTAACCAAAAATAGAAATGCCTTGGCAAATTAAAAAGGCTCTTTTCTTTTCCATTTTTTTTGAAATCCAAGCTACAATAGGAATAACAATAAAGGTGGTTGCTAACGCACCTCCGCATCCAAAAAGTGTTGGCCAAATACCAGCTGATGCAGTATCACCATTAAACAAATAATAAACTACAATAAAAAAAGTAAAACCAGCAACAGTATTAAAGGCATTAAAAATAAAAAAGGTAGCAACACAAAGTTTTCTAAACGGTTTATTAGAAAAAGCTTCCCTAAAACTAATTAAAATTTCTTTTAAACTTCCTCCGATGGTTTTATAGGTAAGTGGCTGTAAGGTATCATCAAACTTGGTTGATTTGCTTTTGATAAAAATAGCTGGAACCATTGCTAGAAGCATAAAAACTGAACCAACCCAAATAGCCAATGTTCTTGTAGCGGTATCGGCATTGGGAAACCAAGAAGGATCATACATGATCACCCAAAACCAAGGTGCAATTACCCAAGCAAATTGTCCAATCCATTGAGAAATAGCCATAATGCTTGTACGCTCATGAAAATCATCACTCATTTCGTAACCCATGGCAACATAAGGCACACTAAAAATCGATAGTCCTAAATGAAATATGAGTGAAAAAGTTAGAAAAAAAGTAAAATTGTACATGAGGCTGTCATCTCTGTATAATTGCCACATGAGCATAAATGCAATTCCCATAATTATTGATCCTATCAATATATATTGTCTGCGTCTTCCCCAAACTGATTTTGTATTATCCGATATGAAACCCATGATAGGGTCAAAAAAAGCATCTACTATTCTTGGCACAAAAAACAGAACGCCCCACATCCATGAAGGCATTCCTAAATTCTCAACTAGCACCACCATAAAAATTCCTAGTGCAGCAGGAAACATTTGATTGGCAAGCATTCCGAGTCCAAAGGCAATTTTTTGGCCCATTGGAACTCTGTTTGATAAATCTAGTTCGGACATATATAATTTATGATTGTTTAATAATGATTGTTTGTAATGCTTTTGAGTCTATGGTAATCTGTTTTACTTCCTTTTTCAGATTGATTGAAATATTGAATTTTTCCTCAGTGGGATTAAACAAAGCTATAGCAATGCTTCCATCCGGGTTTTGAACTGCAGTAGCCATTACTTCTGAGTGATTGATTATACAACCAATTTTAATAGCTCCTGGACGCATGAATTTACTAAAATGTGCCATAACATAATACAATGGTGTAAAGTAAATTTCGTCCTTTTCTGTATCAACAATCACAGGAGCAATACACCAATTTTTGAACCAATTGGGACCGCCTTGTGTGTTTAAAACCATATTCCAGTCAATCCATCCATGCACATAATTATTGAGGCATCCTATAATGTCTGAAGCATATCTATTAACAGGTGCATACTTCGGATGAAGGTGTCTGTCCTTTTCACTTGCCCAGTCCCAGCCCCAATCTGTGGCTTCTTTCTTCCAATACCAAGCATCATTGTGCCACTTTGGAACTTCAGAATCCACACAACCTTCTGTTTCTATTACATATTTTTCGGGTGCTTTTTTGTGTGCATATTGCAAGGCGTCAGGAAAATAATCGTAAGTACTTTCATACCAGTGAATGGCTGTACCTGCAAAATATTTTGATGATTTTTCATCACGGTACATTTCATCAACCCATTCTTTTATGCCCGCT
>RGVD01000301.1 GCA_010027395.1 Bacteroidota bacterium | reverse complement strand
AGTTGAGCTATATTTTCACCAAACCTAAAACTCTCAGATAAGTTGTAAGTTTTAAAATTGGCTTTTTCTAATGAGTTAACTGCAAAGCGCCATGCATAGATTTGTTGGTGTGTATCGCCTACAATTACCTTGGTAGCGGCTTGGTTTAAGAATAAGTCTAACATAGCAGGCGATGCATCTTGACCTTCATCAAACAAAATATAATCGTAAGGCAAAGCAGGGTTGAGCAATTGAAATTTCTTCAAATAAAAATCATGTGTGATGTCAATTTCCGCTCGATTCATTTTAGCCAATAACTCACGTGCATTTTGCACAATGGTTTCATAATGTTTATGTGCAAAATCTTTGGCTGATTCATCCGTTAACAAATCAAAGTAATTAAGTTCTTGCACCTTGCTTTTATTGCTATTGCAGAAATAGGCAACTAGCTTATTGATGTGATTGGCAATGATGTATTCTGCGTGCTTTTCTCCCCTTACTCTGAGCTTTAATAGCTCCACCAGTTCTTGCGTTTTGTATTCTTGTGGTCTGACTTTGAAATTGCTTTGCATCACCACATAGCGAAAGGCCAATGAATGCGCAGTTTCTACCTGTACATTGCTTAATCCATTAGCGATAAATTTATTGGCAGCTTCTAGTTTTACTGACTTGTTAAAAGCCAAATATAAGATGCGACTGTTAGCAGGTCGAGCTTTAGCATATTCAATTAGGGTAGTGGTTTTGCCCGAGCCAGCCACCGCATTAATCTTAATGTCACCAATGGATTGAATAATATTAATTTGCTCTTGTGTTAACTGCATAAAAGGTTAATGGATAATATTGCATGAGTGAATGCTCAATATCCTTCAAAGGTCTATTCGACCAAAATAAATAAGAAAACGAAATTTCTAACTAGGCCTCTTGCGTCCAATTGGCTCTGTCCATAGGACTAAACTGCCATGGCGCTTGGTTGTTTTCAAGGTTGCTAAACATATTGTTTAACGAGGCTGGTGCTGATGATTGTTCCATCACCTTGTATCTTCGCATCTCCACAATAATTTCCATTGGGTTTATGTTTATTGGGCAGGCTTCAACGCAGGCGTTACAAGTATTACAAGCCCACAATTCAGCCTCGCTAACATAGCTATGAAGGTTTTTTCCATCATCCACAAAAGTGCCAGCATTGGCATCAATGTTCTTACCCACTTCTTCAAGTCTATCGCGGGTATCCATCATGATTTTGCGTGGCGACAATAGTTTACCTGTTATGTTTTGAGGGCAACTGCTAGTACATCTTCCACATTCGGTGCAACTGTAGGCATCCATCAAGTTTTTCCAAGTTAGGTCGGTTACATCTTTCACCCCAAAACTGGTGGGAGGTTCATAACCCTCAGGGGCTTGGGCACTTGGGTCAAGCATCAGTTTCACTTCTTGTGTTACCGATGCCATATTGTTCAAATTACCTTTTGCTTTTAAGTTTGAGTAATAGGTATTAGGAAAAGCAAGAATTACATGGAAATGCTTACTAAATGGCAGGTAATTCATAAACAAGAAAATACCGATGATGTGGAACCACCAAGCCATACGTTCAAAAACAATTAATGTGCCGGTAGTGAAATTTTCGAAAATGGGAACAAATAACCAACTGCTAATGGGGAAACTACCTGCATGAATATAATGCTCAAGGCCACGCGATTGTAGCACTTGATCCGCTGCATTCATTTTAAGTAGTGCTGCCATCAAAACGATTTCAATAATCAAAATGCTTGCTGCATCCTGGTTGGCAAATCCTTTTAATTCAGGGCTCTGAAACCTTTTTAGCTTAAGCACATACCTTCTGCACAAAAAGATGATGCATGCAACAAGTACACCAAGGGCTAGTATTTCAAAAAAACCGATGGCCAAATTATATACTGGGCCAAAGAATGAAAGGGCACGGTGGGTGCCAAAAGCCCCATCTATTAATATTTCAAGTACTTCAATATTTATCAATATAAAACCTGCATACACAATAAAATGCAATACAAAAGGCACGGGTCTCGCAGCCATTTTGGTTTGTCCGAAAGCCACTTTTAGCATGGTTTTCCAACGCTCAGAAGAATTATCGCTAAGGTCTATATCCTTGCCTAACAGTATGTTTCTTCTGATTTTGCCTATGTTTTTGGCGAAAAAATAAATGGCAACACCTGCCACGAGTACAAATAGTATTTGTTCAATCATATAAATGCTTAGTAGCGACAACAATATTAAACAAGAACCTTTTATTTTTCTACAATTAAAAAATAATTTAAATATTTTTTGCACATGTATTCTAAAATAATACATTTGCACTCCCTAAACGGTGAGGTAGCTCAGTCGGTAGAGCAAAAGACTGAAAATCTTTGTGTCGGGGGTTCGATTCCCTCCCTCACCACACAAGGTAAAAAGCCTTTCAGATTTCTGAAAGGCTTTTTTATTTTTTGTTTGTCCAATTTATTTAATGAAACAGCCGGAGGATCTGGCGTAGGCTCAGTAGCGGGACGCTGGTGAGTGCTGCAATATATTTTCAAGATATTATTTTAATTGTTCCAAAAATCCTTGTACTTATGATTCGAAACAATTGAATCCGAATACATATAAGTATTAAGATCTTTGTCGTTGTTGGATTGTATATTAAGAAT
>RGVD01000031.1 GCA_010027395.1 Bacteroidota bacterium | reverse complement strand
TATGCTGCTTTTCTTCGCCATAAAAATTTCTCATCTAATATTACAGGATTATATTTTTGCGGTGGTAGCGTTCACCCTGGTGGTGGAATTCCTTTATGTCTGAATGCTGCAAAAATTGTCAGTCAATTGATATCAGATGATTACAGATAATAGTATGTCTACAAATTAATTATTAATGGCCATTATTTATTTATAGCTACATGAAATTAATAATAAATATCTCAATAAAATCTTGATTTTACTGCTTAGAATACTTGCAATTTTTATTACTTTGCGTGAAATTTTTTGACACAAATTATGAGTGACCCACGTTTAAAATCAGTTTTAGATGGTTTGAAAGATGCTATGGAAAAAGCAGTTGACCATGCCCAAATGGAATTCAGTAAAATCCGTGCAGGGAAAGCACACCCGAGCATGTTAGATAGTGTAAAGGTTGAATATTATGGCGATTTGGTCCCCATTAGTCAAGTCGGAAATATCAATACACCTGATGCTAAAAGTATTGTTATTCAGCCATGGGAGAAAAACATGTTACAAGCTATTGAAAAAGGAATCATTATATCTAACTTGGGCTTTAACCCAAGTAATGATGGTAGTATTATTAGAGTGGTATTACCTCCATTAACTGAAGAAAGAAGACGTGAAATTGTTAAAAAAGTAAAAGGAGAATCTGAAACAGCTAAGGTTGCTGTAAGAAATATCCGCAAAGACGTAAACGAAGCCATCAAGAAACTTCAAAAAGAAGGATTACCAGAAGATGAAGCTAAGACCGGTGAGGCAAGTGTTCAGAAAACCACTGACAGTTTTATTAAAAAAATTGAAGAATTATTGGCCATAAAAGAGACTGAAATCATGCAAATTTGATTTTATAAAATGATTTACCCTATAATGTTTTGCCTAAACTAAATAAATACAAAATCAGACGCATTTTCTCTATTTCAACTAAGGTGTTTTTTGCCTCAGTTATAGTAGCTTTTTCACTATACCTGCTTTTCAGAAATTTAATATTGGAAAAGGCCATTTTAAAGTTGAGTGATAAATTAAGGGAGAAGTATGATGTCAATCTTCGAGTTCAAGAGCATGGTTTCTCTGGTTTAAGTGGAATTCACTTAGGTAAAATATCGCTCATACCCAGTAATAAAGATACCCTAATTAGATTAAATGAATTTAATGCAAATGTTAGACTTCTCTCATTACTGACTGGTGAAATCAGGTTAAAAGAAATTGAAATAAAGGAAGGGTTTATTCAATTGGTCAAGGAAGGAGACAGTAGTAATTATAACAACTTTTTCAGGGCACAACAAGATAGCGTTTCAAGCCATAAAAACGACCAAGCAAACGAGAAATTAAATTATTCTAAATTAGCCTATAAGTTGATTAGGAAAATCTTGAAGCAGGTGCCAAATAATGTTTCTATCATTAATTTCAAGCTTCTTGTTGATGATGACGGAATGAAATCGGAATTCAACATGACCAAAATGGAGTTGGATAACAACAAGATTGAATCGAGTATCGAAGTCAACTCAAATGATAACAAGCAACTTTGGAAAATATCGGGTTATGCTGATGCAAGTAATGAAAGAGCCGATGTTACTTTTTTCAGAGAGGATTCAGGAACTGTTCACATTCCAGTTATAGATGAAAAATTTAATTTAAAGGCTGGCTTTGATAGTATAAGACTTCAATTGAATGGCATTACTTTTAAAGATGATGTTTTAAAGGTAGATGGCTTTGCCTCTATAAAAAACCTTTTGCTTAATCATCCAAAAATTTCAAAAAAGGATGTGATTATTGAAGATGCAGAAATTTATTATGCCTATTTGTTTGGAGCAGATTTTATTTCATTGGATAGTTCAAGTACGGTAAGATTTAACAAAATAATATTCCACCCGTATTTCAAACTTGAAGAATCTCAAAATAAACCATGGTTTGAACTGAGCAAAAGTTCAGGTGCCGTGCCAAGGATGTTTAACAAGTACAATTTTTATTTAAACATTGCTACTGAAAAGTTAAATGCCCAAGATTTCATTAACTCTCTACCAAACGGCTTGTTTGACGAGTTGAAAGGCATGCAAACAGAGGGAAGTTTTACTTATCGTTTGGATTTTGCTTATTTTAATGATGATCCTAATAAGCTTATTTTTAATAGCACCCTGGACAAGGACAATTTCAAAATATTGAAATATGGCGAGGCCAATCTTGCAAAGTTGAATGCAACTTTTGTATATACACCTTTTGAGAATGGCAGACCTATGAGACCTTTATTGATAGGACCTGAAAACCCTAATTTTACAAGTGTGGATTTAATATCACCATTTTTAAAGAAATGTATCTTGACTACCGAGGACCCCTCTTTTTATTACCATAGGGGTTTTGTGACAGAGGCATTCAGACAATCTATCTCTAAAAATATAAAAACTGGTAAGTTTAAACTCGAGAGAAAACAATGGCTCGCAAACTTCAAGAAATTCTTTTGGTATATATTCTTGAAAATAATTTTATAGTCCCTAAGGATAGAATGTTTGAGGTGTATTTGAACATTATTGAATGGGGACCTAATGTTTACGGTATTGGTGAAGCATCTCAGTTTTATTTCAAAAAGAAACCTATTGATTTAACACTTAGTGAATGTTTGTACCTAGCATCTATTATTCCAAGACCGAAGGATTTTATGTGGCGTTTTAATAGCGATGGCACCTCTAAACCCTGGATAGAAAGAAGTTATCGTTTCCTAACTAATCTGATGTTGGCAAGACAAGTTATTATGCCAGAAGACACCATTGGTTTGACACCTCACGTTAATATAACTGGTCTTGCCAAGAAGTATATTTACAAAAACGACACGAATGTGGTGGATACTATCAAGCCTGAAGATGATTTCTTTGATATTAATGAGCAATTGGAACCAATAGCAAATTAATGCATTAAATAGCCACTTTTCCTTTTATTGCAGGATGTGGGTCATATCCCTCAAGTGTAAAATCTCCATAGTCAAATTCAAAAATGGATTTTACATTTGATTCGACTTTCATAGTTGGATATGGTCGAGTCTCTCTTGATAATTGTAACTCTACTTGTTCAAAATGGTTACTATATATATGTGCATCACCAAAAGTATGCACAAAATCTCCTGCCTCTAATCCGCATACCTGGGCAATCATCAAAGTTAGTAAGGCATAGCTTGCAATATTAAAAGGCACACCTAAAAACATATCAGCACTTCTTTGGTATAACTGGCAACTAAGTTTACCATCTGCCACATAAAACTGAAAAAATGCATGGCATGGCATAAGAGCCATTTTGGGCAAATCAGCCACGTTCCAAGCACTTACGATCATTCTTCTGCTATCTGGATTTTTCTTAATGGTTTCAATAAGTTCTGTTAATTGGTCGATATGTTTTCCGTCAGAACTTGGCCAACTGCGCCATTGGTAGCCATAAACGGGACCTAATTCTCCATTTTCATCAGCCCATTCATCCCAAATACTTACACCATTATCCTTTAAATATTTCGTATTGGTTTCACCTTTAATAAACCATAATAGCTCATAAATAATTGATTTTAAATGAACCTTTTTGCTAGTAATTAATGGAAAGCCATCTTTGAGATTAAAACGCAATTGGGCACCGAAGATACTTTTGGTCCCAGTGCCTGTTCGGTCTGATTTAAAGGTACCATTTTCGTAAATGTGTTTTAGAAGTTGTTCGTATTGGTTCATATTCTCTAAATTGCGAATACGAATTACTAAATAAAAGAAGGGATTTTATTAATTGATTTTCAACAATAATAAAATCCCTTCAGAAAGGCCCCTATTGCCTTATTAATTATGATGAGGATATAGAATTCTTGAACCTCTTACGGTCGTTTTCGTTCAAATGAATTTTACGTAAACGAAGAGATTGTGGCGTGATTTCAACGTATTCATCTCCTTGAATATACTCCATGCACTCTTCAAGCGAGAAGTTGATTTTTGGTGCAATACGTGTTTTATCATCACTACCAGAAGCACGCATATTGGTAAGTTTTTTCTCTTTAGTAATATTTACAACTAAATCATCTTGACGGTTATTTTCACCTATGATTTGACCCATGTATATTTCGTCACCAGCTTCAACAAAGAAACTTCCTCTGTCTTGTAATTTATCGATAGAGTAGGCAATTGCTGTTCCTTGTTCACCTGATATCATAACACCAGCACCTCTACTAGGAATAGGTCCTTTCCAAGGTTCGAAAGCTTTGAATCTATGTGCCATGATAGCCTCTCCTGCAGTGGCTGTTAGCACATTGTTACGCAATCCAATAATACCACGTGACGGAATTTCAAACTCTAAATGGGTTAAATCACCTTTTGGTTCCATCACTACCATATCTCCCTTACGTTGACTAACCAATTCAATAACTTTTCCAGAAGATTCAAGTGGAACATCTACGGTAAGCACTTCCATAGGCTCACATTTTACACCATCTATTTCTTTTATGATTACTTGAGGCTGTCCTACTTGCAATTCATATCCTTCGCGTCTCATGGTTTCGATAAGCACTGATAAGTGCAGAATACCGCGTCCAAAAACTAGGTAAGAATCGGCAGCATTAGTTTCTTCTACTCTTAAAGCAAGATTTTTCTCCAACTCTTTAAATAACCTATCTCTTAAGTGACGAGAAGTAACAAACTTCCCTTCTTTACCAAAGAATGGAGAGTTGTTAATACAAAACAACATATTCATGGTCGGCTCATCAATATTAATTGGAATCAAACCTTCAGGATTATCAAAATCAGCAATGGTATCACCTATTTCAAAACCTTCGATACCCATTACTGCAGCTATATCTCCACCAAAGGCCTCTTCAACCTTTCTTTTGCCAAGACCTTCAAAAGTATATAGTTCTTTTACACGTGATTTTTGAATCGAACCATCACGTTTTACCAAACTTATTGGTTGGTTTACTTTGATGCTTCCACGTAAAATACGTCCAATAGCAATACGACCTGTAAATGAAGAATAATCCAACGATGTTATCTGCATCTGCAAGGTTCCTTCCTCTACATGAGGTGCAGGGATTTCAGCTAAAATATCATCCAATAGTTGGGTGAAATCAGTAGTTGGGTTTTTCCAGTCACTGCCCATCCATCCTTGTTTTGAGCTACCATAAATCGTATGGAAATTCAATTGTTCTTCAGTGGCATCTAGGTTAAAAAACAAATCAAATACTTGATCATGAATCTCATCTGGACGACAATTTGGTTTATCAACTTTATTTATGACAACAATTGGTTTTTTGCCAAGAGCAAGCGCTTTCTGGAGCACAAAACGTGTTTGAGGCATTGGTCCCTCAAAAGCATCTACTAACAATAGCACACCATCAGCCATATTTAAAACTCTTTCAACTTCTCCACCAAAATCTGCGTGACCAGGTGTATCTATAATGTTGATTTTAGTGTCCTTGTATTGAACTGAAATGTTCTTTGCCAAAATGGTAATACCACGCTCTCTTTCAAGATCATTGTTGTCTAAAATTAAATCCCCAGTTTGTTGATTTTCTCTAAAAAGTTGAGTTTGATGTAAAATTTTGTCGACCAAAGTTGTTTTCCCGTGATCAACGTGAGCTATTATAGCTATATTTCTGATTTTCTGCATTATCTTATTAAAAACGGCTGCAAAAGTAGGTTAAACATTTTGTAAAACCTCGATATATAGCAATTTAATATGTTATCAAATTTATTTATAAAAAATTTTTCTTACTGAATTGTTGGTTTGGCACAAGCTATTAATTGTTTACATTGCTCAAATTCTCAATGTAAAATAAACATTAAGATTTATATTAATTTAAAATTTAACTTGTTAATTAACATTCGATTGATTACCATTGAACTAAATTATTAAGCCAATGAAAAAAATCACTACCATTTTTTTACTCATGACTATTGGGATATTTGTTAAAGCCCAAGAGCAGCCTGCCTCAACGAACCCAGTTTCAGCAACAAGTGTGCTCGTTGAAGATAAGTTGGGTTCTCATGCTTGGGGAGTTTCTTTAAACTTAACAACCAATGGAATTGGTTTAGAATTATCAAAAACCCTTACAGCAAATAGAAAACTAGTTGCCAGAATTGGCGGAAACTATTTAGCTTATGATTTAAAAGATTTTCCCTATAATAATGGCTCAAAAGCGAAACCTCAATATTTAATAGCAAATGCCAATATTGTATTGGGCTCAATAGGTGCTTATATTGATTGGCATCCTTTTGGAAATGCTTTCAAATTAACGGGAGGAGCGGCTTATATGCTAAGCAACATTAAGGCATTAGCTCAGTTAAGAGACTCTACACTGCAAGGTGTCATTAATATACCACCTGATGAGGTAGGTCAAATAAATGCTGAAATCAAACCTAGTATTAACATCGCACCATATATAGGTATAGGTTTCGGAAGAGCAATTCCAAAGAATAGAGTTGGTGTTTCATTTGAAATGGGTACTTATTATATGGGTTCTCCAAATGTTGATTTTTCATGTACAAAAATGTTAGAGCCAACATCAAGCATGAAAACAGTTTTATCAGACAATTTGAGTCCAAACCAATGGCTTCCAAGATTATCACTTAACATTAACATAAGAATATCAAAATAAAACTATGAAAATTTACAATTCAATTAAGGTAATTATACTGACTATAGGTATAGCTTGTATCACAAGCGTATTCTATACATGCAAAAATCCAATCAAGGATTTTAAGATATCAATTAAAGCTTCTGCTACTACCCCGCCTAGCACAATTCAAGTATATGATGTTACAACCAATACACGATTAAATGTTGACCCAGCTAAATATCCAAATGGTAATGTGCCTATTACTATTTCTGGTAAGGATGCTTACCAAATTTACACGCCAGGAGGTTTTCAAACATTTAGTGTTTCGCAAGGCCAAATATTGATATCATTAAGAAATGGTATCAATCCTACAGTCGACAATCCAATAGAGTTCAATGTCAATATTGATCCTGATGGTTATTTACCTATAACATATCCTATTAAGTTGACATCTGCAGAACCAACAAATTTTCAAATAGGTATGGTTAGTTTATCGAATTTACCAAAAGGAAGTACAGTAACTACTACTGCACCCCCGGTTACCATAGATACAGTTACGAAAAAAACCACTACCCCAATTGTTATCAAAACTGATACAACTAATAATACTGGAGGTACGCCTCCGCCAGTTGCTATCGTGACAGTTCCCACTGGAACTCAGTTGCAAGATAAAGATGGTAAACCAATCGAATTACCAGCAGGTGATACAGCTACTACATTAACAACAGAACTAGTGTTTTTCCCACCTACTGAACAAGCGTTAAACTCATTCCCAGGAGGATTGGAGACATCTAATATCCAAGATACGAGTGGTAATGATTTAAAAGAGGGTACATTGGCACCAGCGGGTTGGATAAACATTGATATGAAAATAGGAAATACAGAAGTAAAAAACTTTAGTACACCTATCGTTGTAAATATGGAGGTGGATCCTAATACTATTAACCCAAATACAGATGTTCCTTATGTTGAAGGAGATTCAATAAATATTTATTCAAAATCTGAAGGAGATGAAAATTGGGTACTAGAGTCTGTTGCAGGCATAATTAAAAACCCAAGCTCTGGGAAATTGGAAATACCAATGAGTGTAAGCCATTTATCAGTTTGGGCGGCTGCAAATTTTAGCGTTTCATGTTCTACAAGATTCACGTTAAATTTAACAAATGATGACACAGAAAATTCATCTAATTTTTTAATATGCATCTATACCCCAAGTACAAGTAATCCACTTGCTAAAGGAAATTTAGTTAAGAGTGCGTTTATAACGGTTCCAGCAGGCGCAAATCTGAGTACAACTACTGAGTTTAATAATTGGAAGCCAACAGCGGGAAGAAAGTATTTTGTTCAGTTTTTTGAACCTGGTAACCAAACACCACTTCAATCTATCGGACCCACAGAATTATGTGGATCTACACCACCCTCATACACATCAACTCCTTCCCCAAATAAAATGGTTTTTAAGGTTTTAATTAGATGTTCAAATGGTAATAGTGTTCTGCTCCCTGCTGGAACTAAAGTATATTATGTAGATAATACAGTATATAATAATATGATAGTGGGTACAGGAAATGCTCAACATAAAGTTGACCCTTCTGATAACATACCTGGTAATCCTTGGCAAACTGTTATTGCTGGTGTAAAAAGTATTGGCGGAACAAATTTTAATATAATTACACTACCATCAACAGCGCTTCTAGCAGGATCTAATTATCGTTTTGCAGTTTATTATGATACTGGCGTTGGTTCTTCAGGCTCAAGGGAAGATAAATTATTCCCAGAAATGGTCAATCCATCTCAAATCCAAGATCCAACTGGATTAACTGGCCCAACGTTAACAGCTGCACAACTAGAATCATACAGAGGGGCTGTAACACTAATCCCTGTTACATTGCCAACTTGTCCTTTCTAATTTAGAATTTAACTTATTAAAAAGCCGCGCATTTTGCGCGGCTTTTTTTATGTATAAACTGATAATCTTAACTCATTTTCGATTAAAAAATTAAACTAATTAACTAAACTTGTAGACAATAATGGCACCAGAAAAAGATACTTTAATTAAAGCCTACAAACTAATGTGCACAGCCAAAGCAATGGCAGATGTGTATGATGCAAATAGAACTGTAACCAAATATGTGCATAGCACAAGTCGAGGACATGAAGCCATCCAATTAGCTCTTGGTTTTCAGTTGAAGGCTTTTGATTACGTTTCTCCTTATTATCGTGATGAAAGTTTGCTTTTAGGTATTGGATTAAAACCTTACGAGCTAATGCTACAGTTATTAGCCAAAGCTGATGATCCTTTTAGCGGTGGAAGAAGTTATTACTCACATCCTAGTTTGCGTAAAGATGGTATGCCAGTCATTCCACACCAAAGCAGTGCAACAGGGATGCAGGCTATACCAACAACAGGACTAGCGCATGGTGTTGCTTATAAGGAGAGTCAAGGTCTTAGCAATCCTCTTGAGAAATCTGTTGTTGTTTGTAGCATGGGTGATGGTTCAGTTACCGAAGGGGAAGTTGCAGAAGCCCTGCAAATGGCGGTTTTAAAAAAACTACCTATATTATATTTTATTCAAGATAATGATTGGGGCATTAGTGCCACTGGATCTGAAATGCGCGCCATGAATGCGTATGAATATGCCGCAGGTTTTAAGGGATTAGAGAGACGTAGTATTGACGGAAGTGATTTTGTAGAATCTTGGCAAGCTGTTAAAGAAGCGTTAGCATATGTAAGAGTGCATCGGGCGCCTATGCTTTTGCACGCTAAAGTTCCTTTGTTAGGTCATCATACAAGTGGGGTGCGAAAAGAATGGTATAGAACAGATGAAGATTTAGGCTCCCATCAAACAAATGACCCAGGACCAAAATTAAGGTTATATTTAATTCGCGAAAATTTGGCAAGTGATTTCGATTTAAAAGCCATTGAAGAAGAAACAACCTTGGAAGTTGCTAAGCAGTTTGAAGATGCAAAAAATGCAAATGACCCAAAAATAATAACTGTTTTAGACCATATATACACCCCAAGCAAAGCAACTCTAGAAACAGGTGTAAGATGTCCAGAGGGCAAAGAACCATCTGTTATGGTGGATGCAGCGCTACATGCCATAGATGAGATCATGCGGACTCATCCTGAAGCCATTTTTTATGGTCAGGATGTTGGTAAAAGATTGGGTGGAGTTTTTCGTGAAGCTGCCACCCTAGCTGATAAATATGGAACCGATACAAGAAGCTTATATAGTAGGTTCAACAGTTGGGATGAGTGCAACTGGGGTTAAACCTATTGTTGAAATACAGTTTGGCGATTACGTATGGACTGGAGTTAATCAATTGGTTTGTGAGATCACAAAATCAAGCTACTTAACCATGGGGAAATTCCCTGTAAGTTGCGTGCTTAGGATACCAGTTGGTGCTTATGGTGGTGGTGGTCCTTATCATAGTGGAAGTATTGAATCTACTTTATTAACCCTTAAAGGAATTAAGATTGCTTACCCAAGTAATGCAGCAGATATGAAGGGCTTAATGAAGGCTGCTTATTATGATGGAAATCCTTGTATTATGCTTGAGCACAAAGGTCTTTATTGGAGCAAGAATCCAGGAACTGAATTGGCGAGATGTATAGAGCCCGATGAGGATTATATTCTGCCGTTTGGCAAAGCTAATATTGTTCAATATGCCTCTGAAGATGCAATTGAGAATGGTGAAAGTTGCTGTATTATTACTTGGGGGATGGGTGTATACTGGAGCTTAGCGGCCAGTAAAGCATTTTCTTCTCAGGTTGAAATTGTTGATTTAAGAAGTCTTCAGCCTTTGGATGAAGAAACCATTATGAATTCGGTGACGAGACACGGAAAGTGTTTGATAGTAACGGAAGAGCCCTTGTTAAACTCTTTTGCTGAAAGTCTTGCTGCACGTATCATGCAACATTGCTTCACTAAATTGGATGCCCCAGTTATGACTATTGGTGCAAAAAATGTTCCTGCCATTCCATTAAATATGGCATTAGAAGCTGAAATATTACCAAATGCAGATAAAGTGGCTGAAAAACTCCGTGAATTGTTAGCTTACTAATTGACAATAAACATAGTTGTACAAACCACCCTATTTAATCAATCAATTGATGTTTATGGCAAGCATAAAAGTCTAGATACTTTTTTAATAATTGAAGTAATGACATCTGATGAATTAAATAATCCTCTATTACTGATTAATTAAAGCTGTAGAGAACCAAAATTTATCGAGTTAATAACCAAAAGCCGTTAATTCAAACGTTTTTAAACAACTACATGTGAGGGCTCTGAATCAGAAATCAAATATCAATGATTTTGAGGCATAGAATGGAATATAATTAAGATTCTATAAAATGCGCTAGCTGATTCACAAATAGGTATTTCAAGGAAGAAAGAAGGTTTATTGATACATTACTTATTAATGTTCTGTAAGTAATTAGTGGATCATTAATCGATACCATTTTTAAAGAATATTTCAACATCATGCTTTTGTTTGAGGTGTTGTATATATCTTTGCCCAATTTTAAGATGCTGCATTCAAACTGCACATCCTTACAATCACTTATTTATACCTTGGACACATGCCAAAAGACAATAGCATAAAATCGGTACTAATTATTGGAAGCGGACCTATCATTATTGGTCAGGCTTGCGAGTTTGATTATTCAGGTAGTCAAGCTTCACGCTCTCTTAAAGAGGAGGGAATTGAAGTTTCTCTAATAAACTCAAACCCAGCTACCATTATGACAGACAATGTTACTGCCGACCATGTTTATCTATGGCCTTTGAATAGTGATTCAATAGAAAAAATCCTACAAGAAAGGCAAATAGATGCGGTATTGCCAACCATGGGTGGGCAAACTGCCTTGAATCTTGCCATTGAATGTGAAGAAATTGGACTTTGGGAAAAATACAATGTGCGCATGATTGGTGTAGATACCAAAGCCATTGACACTGTAGAAAATAGAGAGCTTTTCAGACAGAAAATGATTGAAATCGGCATTGGTGTGGCTCCTAGTCGCACGGCTAACTCATTTTTAGAAGGAAAAGAAATTGCACAAGAAATAGGATTTCCTCTGGTAATTCGCCCTTCATACACCCTTGGTGGCACAGGAGGAGGATTTGTTTGGAAAAAAGAAGAACTAGATGCCGCATTACAAAGAGGATTAACTGCCTCTCCAACCCATGAAGTATTGGTTGAGAAAGCCGTTTTTGGGTGGAAAGAGTATGAATTAGAATTACTTCGTGACAAAAACGACAATGTTGCGGTGATATGTGTGATTGAAAACTTTGATCCAATGGGTGTGCATACAGGTGATTCGATAACTGTGGCGCCTGCCATGACACTGAGCGATTCGTGCTACCAACGTATGCGTGATATGGCCATCCACATGATGCGCAGCATTGGTAATTTCCATGGGGGATGTAATGTACAGTTTGCCGTAAACCCAGCAGACGAAGCTATCATAGCAGTTGAAATCAACCCTCGTGTTTCGCGTTCATCTGCATTGGCAAGTAAAGCCACGGGATATCCAATTGCAAAAATTGCTGCAAAACTAGCCATAGGTTATACTTTGGATGAATTAAAAAACCCAGTAACTAAAACAACCTCAGCCTATTTTGAACCTGCAATTGATTATGTGATTGTAAAAATCCCTAGGTTTAATTTTGATAAATTTAAAGGTGCCAATAAAACCTTAGGCCTTCAAATGAAAGCAGTTGGTGAGGTAATGGGTATAGGAAGAACCTTTATTGAAGCTTTGCAAAAAGCTACACAAAGTTTAGAAATAAAGCGCAATGGCCTAGGAGCAGATGGTTATCAAAACAGAAACCTTGAAGACATTATTGAAAAATTGACCAACCCTAGTTGGGATAGAATTTTTGCTGTGAAAGACGCTCTAAGTCTTGGTGTTCCTATTTCTTCTATTGAAAAAATAACCAAAATTGACAGGTGGTTTTTAACCCAAATAAACGAAATGGTGAGAATTGAAACTGAAGCCAAACGCTTTAGTTTAAAAAATATTCCTCATGAATTGTTGGTTGAGTTAAAGGAAAAAGGTTACAGCGATGAACAGATTGCTTTTCTATTAGGTTCAGATGCAACTGATGCAGATGTAAAAGCATTGCGCGAAGAATCAGGAATAAAGCGTGTTTTTAAAACGGTTGATACATGTGCGGCTGAGTTCCCATCACCCACCAATTATTTCTACTCAACTTTTGATGGGGAGAATGAAAGTATCCCAACAAATAATAAAAAAATCATTGTTTTAGGTTCTGGTCCAAATCGTATTGGCCAAGGGATAGAGTTTGACTATTGCTGTGTACATGGATTGTTAGCTGCCAAAGAAAGTGGTTACGAAGCCATTATGATTAATTGTAACCCTGAAACAGTTTCAACGGATTTTGACATGGCAGATAAATTGTATTTTGAGCCTGTCTTTTGGGAGCATTTATTAGAGATAATTGAGCTTGAAAAACCTGAAGGGGTAATTGTTCAGTTGGGCGGACAAACTGCCCTGAAATTGGCTAAAAAACTTCACCAAAAAGGTATTAAAATTATTGGAACAAGTTTTACTGACATGGATATTTCTGAAGACCGTGGTCAATTCTCAGATTTATTAAAAGAATTAGATATTCCATACCCAAATTATGGTGTTGCCATGGATGCTGATGAAGCCATTGCTGTAGCCCAAAAAGTGGGATACCCTGTGCTTGTTAGACCTAGCTATGTATTAGGTGGTCAAGGGATGAAAATCGTTATCAATGATGAAGAATTAGAAAAAGCTGTTATTGATCTATTGGGAGATTTACCAGGTAACAGTATTCTTATTGACCATTTCCTAGACAGAGCTGAAGAAGCTGAAATAGATTTAATATGTGATGGTGAAGATGTGCACATCATAGGTATGATGGAGCACATTGAGCCTGCAGGTATTCATAGTGGTGATTCAAGTGCAGTATTACCTCCTTTTAGTTTAAGTGCAAACGTGCAACAACAAATGGAATCTTATGCCATTAATCTGGCACATAAAATGAATATCCGAGGCTTGTTAAACATTCAATTTGCTATCAAAAGCGAAAAGGTATATGTGATTGAAGCCAATCCTCGTGCCAGTCGTACGGTACCATTCATAGCCAAAGCCTACCAAATACCTTTCATCAATATTGCTACCAAAATTATGATGGGTACGCATAAGTTGAAAGACTTTACATTTGAAAGAAAGTTGGTTGGATATGCCATAAAAGAACCTGTTTTCTCATTTGAAAAATTCCCAGGAGTGAACAAAGAATTAGGTCCAGAAATGAAAAGTACAGGTGAAGCCATTCGTTTCATCAAAGACCTTCACGACCCTCTTTTCCGCCAGTATATGAAAGAGAAGAGTATGTTCTTGAGTAGGTAAGCGCCTCACCCTAAATCCCTCTCCAAAGGAGAGGGACTTTGCGGCCCACAAAGCCCTTTTTCGGATGACTGAAAACAAGTTTCCATACTATATAAATAAGCTTACGTTTCTTATAAATGAGCTTCAATGTCATGATAATGCTTTTCCCTGTCATATAACCTTTCTTCGGGGTTCGAGCTAAAAGTTATAAACTTATATTACATTGCCTCACAGGAGACGCTGAGCTTAACTCTTGCAAGAGTTATTCAGTAATCATTGGGTATGTGGAGACGTTTAATTAAACGTCATTACAAAATATTAATTTACTAAGTAGCTAATACTTTCAGTTAATATTAACTTGAACCAAGCAGTATAGAGGTTTGGGTTATGCTGAATATCATTAAGTAACCAGGCCATATCAACCCATTTGTAATTATGAACTTCGTCTTTGTTTGGAAGTATATCTCCTTGGTAAAAACCTTTTAATACATAATCTAATTCATGCTCTGTGAGTCCATTGCTAAATGAGGCTTTGTAGATAAATTTATGCATGGTTTTTAACTCGCAATCAAAGCCCATTTCCTCCATCAATCTGCGATGAGCAGCATCACTTATGGTTTCATTTTCTCTAGGATGACTGCAACAAGTGTTGGTCCATAATCCTGCAGAATGATATTTCCCTAACGCCCTCTGTTGAAGCAGCAATTCATTTTTATCATTAAACACAAATACAGAAAAAGCACGATGAAGAAGGGCTTTAACATGAGCTTCTTCTTTCTCCATCAAACCGATTTGGTTATCCTTTTCATCCACTAATATGACATATTCCTTTTTGCTCATGTTGCTTAAATTGATTACTCGGATAATTAAGGTTTTTCGGTTGTTTTTAAATAATTACTAATTCTAGATTTTAGATCTTGATCTTTTATAGTGTTGATGGACAATAATAATGTTTTTTTATCCGAAGCCACATTAAGGTTGTAATGCAAAAAAGAGGGAGAATTTTTTTGAATCATGTATCTCAAAAAAATCAATTCAATATTAGTAGGCTCATTTAGAATGGCTGTTTCCAACTGCCCTTTGCCAATATTAAATACGTGCAGTTTTTTCCAAGGATTAAAATAAAATTTAGCCATTATCATTTGGGTTGCCGCTTTGTAACCTAGTAATGTGTTTTTATCTAAATCATTGTTTACTGATTGTTGTAGCAATAATTCAGCAGATTGTTCATTTTTTATGGCACTATCAAATAACCTCCTTAAGTCCTCAATAGGAGTAGCAAAAATATGACTGCTCATGAAAATAAACAGAAATAAAAATCGTACATTCATTAAAGTAAATTAAAGCTGTGACGCAAATAAGAACCAAAAAACAAGGCGTATTTCTTTTTATCTGATATCCTTATTCGTTCTTCAAACAATGCCTTTGGTGGCATATCTATAATCTTGTTCAATAATTGCGAATAATATATGTAGGCTACATAAACCCCAAAACGGGCGTTTTTGGGAAGTTTCTTAATTCCTTCATAGCCCAAATCAAAATCTTTTAGGATGTCCTCTTCAATTTCTTTTTTTGTTTGGCGATCTAAGCTAGCTCCGTTCCTCAATTGGGGGAAATATACACGACCTAATGCATCTGAATCTGTTTTGAAATCACGTAGGAAATTGATTTTTTGTAATGCCGATCCTAATTTCATGGCATAGTGTTTCAAGTTATTATATTCATCTTCATCCCCTTCTACAAACACCTTTAAACACATAAGACCAACAACTTCTGCCGAACCTAAAATATATTCTTCATAACTATTTTGGTCGCATGTATGTATGTTCAAATCCATTTCCATGCTCTTGAAAAAAGTTTCAATAGTCCATGGGTCAATATGATATTCATTTACAATTTGAGCAAAATTGTTTAAAATGGGGTTAAGGCTGATTCCTTTTTCGATGGCTTTAAAAGTTTCTTGTTTAAACTCCTCTAGCAAAGTGCGCTTATCATATCCATGAAAGGAATCAACAATTTCGTCAGCAAATCTTACAAATCCATAAACTGCATAAATTGGGTTATGGAATTTATTTGCCAAAAAACGAATACCTAACGAAAAAGACGTGCTATAGGTCTTAGTCACCAGTTTGCTGCTTTTTCTAGATATGTCATCGAAAAGTTGTTTCATTGATAGCAATTCTACCAAGATATTAATGAAAAAAGAAGCATTTTGTTTTAAAAGGTTAAAATATTTCCTTTTTGATTAGATTAGCTACCACATTTCCACTAATTATACTAGGAGGAACCCCGGGTCCAGGAACTGTTAATTGTCCTGCATAGTAAAGATTTGTAAGCTTTTTTGATTTTATCCTCGGTTTCAAAATGGCTGTTTGTGTTAAAGTGTTGGCCAAACCATAGGCATTTCCCTTAAACGAGTAATAATCACTTTTAAAATCACTAATAGAGTAACTGCGCTTATAAACGATATTTTCGGAAATATTTT
>RGVD01000004.1 GCA_010027395.1 Bacteroidota bacterium | reverse complement strand
CCACCAAAAGATACGATAGTACAGAAAAGGCTTATACCAAGCTAGACACAAGCCTTTCAAACAAATACAATTTTGATTATACGGTTCAAAGAGGCGGATTAAGCTATGTTTTCAATTACAAGAACACTAACTTAACTGCAACTGTAAATGCCCAACAATCACACTTACAAGGTTCTCAACAATATCCAACTTCATTTAAAACCGAGAAATATTTTAATAATATTTTACCTCAGTTACAATTCAATTACAAATTTTCTAGTGCTAGCAACCTAAGATTTAATTATAGAACTTCTGCAAATGCACCAAGCATTTCGCAATTGCAGACAGTAGTTAATAACAGTAATCCAGTTTTACTTTCAACAGGTAATGCTGACCTTAAACAAGATTATACCCACTTTGCTATGGCTAGATTTGGACATACCAATATGGCCAAAGGAACCAGTTTCTTCATGTTTTTAAATGGCCAAATGACGCAAGATTATATTGCTAACCAAACCATCTTGCCTGCATCAAGCGATACCATCGACAACATTGTTGTTAATAGAGGTTCTCAGTTAACTCGACCTGTAAACATCGATGGTTATTGGAATGCAAGGGCCTACTTATTGTATGGCTTTCCATTAAAATCAATTAAGAGTAATATCAATGTGAATGCAGGTCTAAGTTATAGCAGAACTCCTGGCTTAATAAACGACAAAACCAATTATGCTAATACTTATAATCTTAACCAAGGATTTACTATCGCTAGCAATGTGAGCGAAAAGCTTGATTTTACCATAAGTTATAACAGTACTTACAACATTGTTGAAAATACCATTCAAAAAGGTGCTAACAACAATTACTTTAACCATACTGCTGGGTTGAAACTAAATTATGTAATGTTTAAAAAGATTGTGTTAAATACCAATATTACTCAAACTTTATACACTGGCTTAAGTCAAGGATACAATCAAAATTTCACCTTATGTAATGCTTCCATAGCATATAAATTAATGAAAAGCCAAGCACTTGAAGCCAAGTTAAGTGTGTATGACTTATTGAATCAGAATAACAATATAAGTCGAAATGTAACTGAAACCTATGTGGAGGATACGAGAAGCAACATACTTAAACAGTATTTTATGTTTACCTTAACTTATAGTTTGCGTAAATTTAAAATGTAGCATTACAGGATTATAGCTGTAATGCTTTTTAAGAAGAATCGTTTAGATTAAATAATTTTATTTGGGATTTATTTTACAATAATTGATTAAATTTAATTAAGAATTTCAAGCACAGAGTTGAGAATAATAGCTACTACCATTGCACCATATTTAATGGTGTTGTGATTATAAATAATATAATTCAATTACTCAAATTTAAGATGCTTCACAGACTCTCCCGATTGACTTAATTCAATAAGGGCATCGATGCCAATTTCAAGGTGTTTCTGAACAAATTTTTCTGTAACACTCTTATCGCTTTTTGATGTCTTCACTCCTTCTGGAACCATAGGGTTATCGCTCACTAACAATAATGCACCTTTAGGAATGCTATTTACAAAACCTACTATAAATATAGTAGCTGTTTCCATATCAATGGCCATAGCCCTGGTCTTTTGTAAATAGTCTTTGAACTCATCATCATGTTCCCAAACCCTTCTATTAGTAGTATATACTGTTCCTGTCCAATAATCCATGTCATGCTTCACTATAGCTGAAGAAATGACCTTTTGCATCCTGAATGAAGGCAGTGCTGGAATCTCTGGCATAATATAATCATTGCTTGTACCTTCACCCCTTATAGCTGCTATAGGCAATATCATATCACCTAATTTGGTAACCTTTTTCAATCCACCGCATTTACCTAAAAACAATACAGCCTTAGGCTCAATGGCCGAAAGCAAATCCATAACCGTGGCTGCCATTGCACTACCCATCCCAAAATTAATAATGGTAATATTGTTTGCTGTAGCCGACCTCATTGGCTTATCATCTCCCTTAACATCTGCACCAAAACGTTCGGCAAACATGTCTACATAGTTTTGAAAATTTGTGAGCAATATATACTGGCCAAACTCAGATAGTTCAATGCCCGTGTATCTGGGTAACCAATCTTTTACAATGTCTTCTTTGGTTTTCATAATGTTTTAGGTGTATAGATTTTATTATTTATTCGAAATGAGAATTGAAAATAGACTATCAATTACTTTCATCGTGAAAATAAACATTTTATATGAAACTCCTAATTTTCATCTGTATCCCCTGCCCTACCTGCTCTTACATCAAACATACTGCTCATTAAATCTTTAAACTCAAAACCACTTTGCAACGGGTGTTTACTTAGCTGACTAAATTCTGATAATCCATGTAACACAAATTCCATCATCAATAATTTTTCGGCTTTGGCGAGTTTAGGAAATGTAGTTTCAATCAAGGCAGGCAAACCTTCTACCTTATTTAATTCTTCTTCATATCCTCTGTTACTAGCGATATTCAATAAACTGATTGAATACCCATCATTGAACCAATTCAACACCTCAGCATAAGGATTTGGCTTTTTAGATTTTTTAGCTTTTTCTGGATTTGGAAATTTTTCGATAAACAAAGTTCTGATTGCCTTACCCAATAATGTTTGAGCCACATTACTTGCTCCTTCCAATTCGCCCTCATACACCAATTCAACCTTGCCTGTTATGCTCGGTAATACACCAAACAAATCAGCAATACGAGCTTCAGTCTTTTTATCTTTGCTAAGCAGCATTCTTCGCTCTGCAGCACTGTATAAATTTTCTAACGCAGAAATGGTCAATCGTGCAGAAACACCACTTTTCTGATCCACCAATTCGCTCGCTCTGGCTTCAAATGACACCTGCTCAATCAAATCAAGCAATAACTCATTCACGATAATATCCTGTCTTTGATTTGGCATCACATGTGCCTCTTGAGAAGTAATGGCTTTAGAAATATCAGTAGTTTTTGGATAATGCGTCAATATCTGGCTGTCTATCCTATCTTTCAATGGGGTAACAATGCTTCCCCTATTGGTATAATCCTCAGGATTGGCAGTAAATACAAACTGAATATCGAGTGGTAAGCGAAGTTTGAAACCACGAATTTGCATATCACCTTCTTGCAAAATATTAAACAATGATACTTGAATTCTTGCTTGTAAATCGGGTAACTCGTTTATAACAAATATACAACGATGACTGCGTGGTATAAGTCCATAATGAATTACTCTTTCATCATTGTAATTTAATTTTAAAGAAGCTGCTTTGATGGGATCAATATCACCTACCAAATCAGCGATGCTTACATCAGGTGTAGCTAGTTTTTCTGTATATCTTTCATTCCTGTGCACCCAATAAATTGGAGTATCATCACCCTTTTCCTCTATCAATTTTCTTGCATAATAAGAGATGGGTTGCAATGGATCATCATTAATTTCAGAACCTTCCACTATTGGCATATATTCATCCAAGAGGTGCAACATCATACGTGCAATTCGGGTTTTTGCTTGACCCCTCAATCCTAATAAAATGATATTGTGTCGCGATAGGATAGCTGTTTGCAGTTGAGGAATTACAGTATCATCATACCCTTTAATTTCCGTGAATACATTCTTTCCTTCCTTCAACATGCTGATGAGGTTATCACGCATTTCATGTTTAACCGACTTAGGTTTATAACCCGACTTCTTTAATTCTCCTAGTGTTTTTATATTATTCATCTTTTTATTGTTGAAATCAGACATTTTGAAGATTTAATCAAAAGCCTAATTTATCCCTAATTCTTAATTTCTAATTCCTAATTATCTAACATTCTTCCTTCTATTCCGCTCAAAATCTTCAAACACAAAATCACCCAATCCATTCAAGCCGCTGTAATATGCTTTGCCATTATTCACTTTGGTAAACTCTCTTACAAACTCTTGCAAATAAGGATCACTCGCTATCATAAATGTAGTAATGGGCACCTTTAGTTTTCGAGCCTGCGCAGCCATTGTAAGTGTTTTATTGATTACCTTTCTATCTAAACCAAAACTGTTTTGGTAATACCCATTTCCTTCTTTCAAGCAAGTTGGTTTACCATCTGTAATCATAAATATTTGCTTGTTGCTAACTTTCCTTTTTCTCAAAATATCCATAGCCAACTCAAGGCCAGCATATGTATTTGTATGATATGGACCCACCTGCAAAAATGGTAAATCCTTAATTTCAATAGGCCATGCATCATTGCCAAAAACTATGATATCTAAAGTATCTTTAGGATATTTTGTTTTAATTAATTCAGCCAAAGCCATAGCCACCTTTTTAGCAGGTGTGATGCGGTCTTCGCCATACAATATCATACTGTGTGATATGTCTATCATTAACACTGTACTAGTCTGACTTTTATGGTCACGCTCCTTTATCTCTAAGTCGTTTTCGGTAAGGTTAAAGCTATCAATACCATGATTGACTTGGGCATTATGTATAGAGGCAGTCATATCAATTTGATCTACACTGTCACCAAAACTAAACTGTCTCAAATCGCTTGTCACCTCATCGCCAACACCCGTAAAATTAGTTTTATGATTTCCTGGCCCTGTCTTTTTCAATTTACCAAAAACCTCTTCCAAAGATTTTTGTCTGATGCTTTGGTTGGTTTTGGATGTAACATCAAAATTACCATTGATGAGATTTTCTTTGATATAGCCTTTATCCTTGAGGTCTTGAACAAAATTGCCCATACCATATTTATTGTCCGTAAGCTTATATTCACGGTCAATTTGTTTCATCCAATCCATGGCCTCCGTCACATCTCCGTTGGTATATTGAAGCAATTGCATGAAAAGGTTTAGCATTTGCTGAAACTTATCTTCACCATTGGGCGAGGGTATATATTTGGTAAAATTAAATCCAATCATTTTATGCTGCTAATTACGTTATTAAAAGCTGTAAGTTTTCATATCAACGAATAAATAATCTGTTAATTTACAACTTAACTATTTACTTTGCCCTCATGAAAAAAATATTTTTTGCGTTTGCCATTAGCCTATTCCTTATTAACAGCTATGCCCAACAAAAAGTTTGCGTAGCTTTCTATAACCAAGAAAATTTGTTTGATACCATCAACGACCCTAATAAAAATGATGAAGAATTCCTTCCTGAAGGAAAATATAAATGGAACAGTGAAAGATACTACGCCAAATTGAACAATATGGCAAAAGTAATATCTGCCTTAAATCCTGACTTCCTTGGCATGTGCGAGGTTGAAAGCATACATTCCTTAACAGATTTAATCAGCACTAATGCTATAATCACAAGCAATTACCAGCCAGTATTTTTTGAGGGGCCTGATGAAAGAGGAATTGACAATGCCTTAATTTTCAAAAAGGCTATGGTAAAAGAAGCAAGAGGTAAAATATTCACCATTAATCCTGAAGGATTGGGAGGCGATAAAACCAGAGGCATTTTATTTGCAAACATCACTTTAAACAACAATGAGCATATTTATTTCCTTGTAAATCATTTCCCTAGTCGCAGAGAAGGTGAAAAAGAATCTGAACCTAAAAGACTTTATGTAGCAGGAGTGGTAAAACATATTTGCGATAGCCTATACAAAAAGGATGCAAAAGCCAATATCATTGTAATGGGTGACTTTAATGATTATCCTAACAATGCCAGCATAAAAGAAGTGATTGGAGCTACAGGAGATGTAAAAGCTATGAAGACTAATGGTTTCTTCAACCCAATGTATAGCCTTATGGAACAAGGCAAAGGAAGCTATAGACACAAAGGTGAATGGAACTTTTTAGATCAAATTATGCTCAGCCATAATTTGGTGGATTGCAAAACCAAAGTATGCTATAAAACCAATTCAGCTGATGTTTTTAAACAAGAATGGATGTTAGAAACTGAAGAAAAATACAAAGGAAATCCACTTCGTACATTTGGTGGTTTGAAATTTTTGAATGGTTATAGCGACCACTTACCTGTGATGTTGTATTTAGACATCAAGTAGGATGAACGACATAAATTATACTCCTCAATTACAATTAACCAAAGATGGTTCACATACCTTATTTAATGCACAACTAAACGAAAGCTACCATTCAACAAATGGTGCTTTACAAGAAAGCTTGCATGTTTTTATTGAAGCAGGTTTGAAAGCACTTTTAAACAAAAACAATTACGAAAACATCAACATTCTTGAACTTGGATTTGGAACTGGTTTAAATGCCATTCTGAGTTATATAGCATGTAACAAGCATAAAGTTGCATGCAATTATACAGGCATTGAGGCTTATCCTCTTAATTCATCATTGATAGAGCAATTGAATTATTCAGATTGGATGAATGAGGATGGTAAATATATTTTCAAACTAATGCATACCTGCACTTGGAATGAAAAAATAGATTTGAATAATACATTCTTTTTACAAAAACTCAATTCAAACATTGAGGATATAGCCCAGTATCCGCTTGGCGAAAAGAACAATCATTTTGATTTAGTCTTCATGGATGCATTCGACCCTACCAAGCAACCTGAACTTTGGACAGTTGAAGTTTTCACTTCACTTTATCAAATCATGAAAGATGGTGCTTACATAGTTACTTATTCAAGCAAAGGAGATGTAAAAAGAGCCATGCGAGAAGCGGGTTTTATAGTAGAACGACTCCCAGGTCCAATAGGTAAAAGACATATGCTTAGAGGAAGGAAATGATAAGATAAACCCAAATGTTGGCAGTCTTGTTTGCTAGTCAAAAGATTAGCTGACTCCGAACAAGTAAATGAAAAATGAGTTTGTAACTCAGCTAGGACATAATTTTCTTGTTTTACTTTTCGAAAACAAAACAATGAAAAGTATATAAATTTGGGATTACAAAACTCATTGATAAATTAATTCTTAATTTTGGTTCCTAAACCAAAGCCTTGAAGCCATCTACCGATATACATAAAATCCTTAAAGAATACTGGGGTCATAGCCAATTTAGGCCCTTGCAGGAGGATATCATACAATCGGTTTTAGCGGGCAAAGACAGCTTGGCTTTGTTGCCCACAGGTGGTGGTAAGTCTATTTGTTTTCAGGTGCCTGCCATGTCCATGGATGGTCTTTGCATCGTGGTTTCTCCGCTTATAGCCTTGATGAAAGACCAAGTGGAAAACCTTAACAACAGAGGGATTAAGGCCAAAGCCATATACAGTGGCATGAACTACCGCGAAATCAGCATTGCCATTAACAATTGCATTCATGATGATGTAAAATTTCTATACCTATCACCCGAGCGCTTAAAATCAGAATCGCTTCGGGATAGCCTCAGGTATATGAATATTTGCCTATTGGCGGTAGATGAAGCACACTGCATAAGCCAATGGGGTTTTGATTTCAGGCCTGAATATAGGCAGATAGCCGAAGTAAGAAGTTTTTTAAAAGCACCTGTCATAGCCCTTACAGCCACTGCTACCAAAGAGGTGGTAGCTGATATACAAAGCCAATTAGGTTTTAAACAAAAAAATGTTTTTCAGAAAAGCTTTGCCAGACCCAATCTAAGCTATGTGGTAAAAAGCACTGAAAACAAAGACGAGCAGCTTATTCATATCATCCAGAAAGTAAAAGGCTCGGCTTTGGTATATGCCCGCAACAGAAAGAAAACAGAGGAGCTAGCTAGTTATTTGCAATACCATCAAATCAATGCAGATTTTTACCATGCAGGTTTGCCCTATGAACAAAGAATAAAAAAACAAAACGACTGGACACAAAACAAAACGCAAGTAATGGTTTGTACCAATGCCTTTGGAATGGGCATTGACAAGCCAGACTGTAAATTGGTGGTGCATTATCAGCCGGCTGAAACCCTTGAAGCCTATTACCAAGAGGCAGGTCGCGCAGGGCGAGATGAAAAGAAAGCTTATTGTGTTCTGCTTTTTAATGGCGCTGACGAAATGGAATTGTTGGACAGAATAAACATCAACTTTCCTCCCGAAAAAGAAATCAAAAAGGTCTATCAATCTTTATGCGATTTTCTGAACATACCCGCAGGTGCCAATGTTGAAGATAGTTTTGATTTTGACATACAATCATTTTGTAAAGGTTTTAAGTTGCAGGTACATATAGCCTATTCATCGCTAAAAATACTGGAGCAATGTGGTTTGATATCCTTATCTGATGCTTTTTATGAAGCTTCAAAACTGCACCTCACAACTAGTCAAAGAGAATTAGATGCTTTTCAAGCGCAGAGTAAAGAATGGGAGGAACTAATAAAAATGCTGCTTCGCAGTTATGGCGGTTTGTTTGACAATTACATTGCCATATCTGAAATTAGCATTGGGCAAAGGCTTCAAAAGGATACGGATGTTATTCGCAATTTATTGCGCAGAATGCAACATTTGGGCATTGCCGAATACATTGAACAAAAAGATTTGCCTCAAATATGCTTCTTGAAAACCCGCATCAAAGCCGAGGATATTAATTTGCAATGGGCTTTTTATAAAGAGCGTAAGCAATTGTATATCGAAAAAACAAATGCAGTGATTCAATACTCAAAAAACCTAAGCTACAGATGCCGAAGCACCATGTTGCTTGAGTATTTCAATGAATTTGGAACAGATGATTGTGGGGTGTGTGATGAGTGCCTTGAAAGGAAAAAACACCAATTACAAAAAGCAGAATTAGATAGCATCACCAAAGAAGTAGAAGCTATTTTACAAGAAAAACCTTTTACTTTACAGCAAATTCAGCAAGAACTGAAACATGTTAAAGACGAGAAATTGGCAATGGGAATAAGGCTTTTGCTTGATAAAAGTAAAATAGCCTATACCCGTAACTTGCAACTAGAGTGGATAGAAAAAAGAAAATAGTTTTTACAGTAACAACTGACCTGAGTTATGACCAAAGAATGCAACGCATCTGCACTTCGATGGCTGCGTATGGTTTTGATGTAGAGTTAGTTGGTAGATTGAGAAGTAAGTCTATTCCTTTGGACGAACTTAGTTATACCCAAACCCGTATTGCCTGCAAATTTGAAAAAGGAATACTGTTTTACTTGGAGTTTAATATCCGTTTGTTTCTTTTTCTTCTTAAACACGAAGCTGATATTGTTTCCGCAGTTGATGTAGACACCTTATTGGCCTGCACCTTAGTAGCAAAAATGAGAAACAAAACCTTGGTTTTTGATGCCCATGAATACTATACTGAATCACCTGAAATTGTAAACCGACCAATTATCAAATGGATTTGGGAAGCAGTTTCAGAACTTTGCATTCCCAGGGCAGATGCTGCATATACCGTTGGGCCTATGTTAGCCGAATTGATGGGCAAAAAATATGGCATTCATTTTTCATGTGTTCGCAATGTTCCCTTTTCAATCAAAATATCAAATCAACAAATTCAGAAATCAAGCACTCATAAAATCATCCTATACCAAGGTGCAATGAACGGTGGCAGAGGAATTGAAGAAAGCATACTTGCCATGAAACAAGTGAATGCCGAATTGTGGTTAGCTGGTGATGGAGATTTAATGGCAGAACTAAAGCAGTTGGTAAGCGATAATCAACTCAATGATAAAGTGAAATTTTTGGGTTATGTAAAGCCCGCAGAATTAAAAGCCATTACCCAAGAAGCTTATTTAGGCTTGAACTTATTGCAGCCTATTGGATTGAGTTATTATTACTCATTGGCCAATAAGTTTTTTGATTATATGCAACAAGGCATTCCTTGCATTTCAGCCAATTTCCCCGAGTACCAGGCCATAAACGAGCAATACCATTGCACCCTTTTATCATCATGTGATGTGAACGAAATTGCCAATTCAATAAATGCATTATTAAATGACGAAGAATTATACAAAACACTAAAAGCAAATTGCCTAAAAGCAAAAGAAGATTTTTGTTGGGAGAAGGAAGAACAAAAACTAATTGAGATTTATCGAAAACTAAATTAGTCATAGTTCAAATTAACTAAGCACAAGGCACAGCGCACAAGAAAGCATTGAATACATTGCACCAAGCACTATTTTCCTCCTTTAGTATCTAACCAAATAAACTCCCCAGAGCTCATTCTAAAAATATCATTATCCACCGTTAACGTTTGGTTTTCTCTAAAGCCTTTCATTTGAATGGTTTCGTTCCATGTGCTTATGCTACCCTTTGTTTGATAAGCAATTTTTAAATATTCTGTATTGACGCCCTTTGCAGTGCCACATAAGATTACATGAACAGGCTTCTTAATTCTTTTCAATAAAGCCATAACAAAACAATATCTCCATAATCCCTTAATGTACCTATTGATTTATAAACAGCTTCTAAATCATTTTCAGGGTCATCTCCTCCTTCGCCCAATTTGCGGACATCTTCAATATCTTTCTTCAGCTTTCTGAAATCTTTGGCATCGAAGGGATGCACACCACCTGCATTTCCAACAGGCTTTTTAGAATCCAAAACATTGTCACCATCGTTAAACAAAACATAATATTTAACCCTTCCATCTTCGTATGTTTGTTTATACCAGACAAGCAATTGCCCTATATAGGGGAACATGCTTCCTGTCATATCTACCACCAATAGTATTTTTTTCCAATTAGGATTACGTTTAAAAGTATTGAAAATGGTCGAATCTTTAACCTTGTATTCACCCGTCAAGAATTTGTCGAATTTTAAAGTAGTTTCCTTGGTTGGTGATTCGTAAGTAACGTATCCCTTTTTATCAAAATGGGCGTATGAACCCGCCAATTCACCCTTTTCAAATCGGCCTTCTGTTTGCAAATAACTATTTTCGTCATAGCATCTTTCATAACCACTCTTCAGTCCATCTTTGTAGATCTCTTCGCACCTAGTGGAACAGCTCGGGAAAAAGGAAACGCTCGGCCCGTCCAAAACACCTTTGCGGTATGTATTTGAATATTCTAGGCAATCTTGGGCATCATAGTATTTAATTTCTAATCCGTCTTTTTCACCATTTTCATAATACACCTCGTATTTCAAATCTCCATCAGGCCAAGTGTATCTCCAAAATCCTTGCTTCATGCCATTTGCCAGGGTCAAGTTAACAGTATCCCCATCCAAAAGGCTAAAGGTTTGGCTGTATAAAGCAAAACTTAGAAGGATAAAGCAAATAAGAGTTAGAGATAATTTCTTCAAAAATGGGTGATGAATTAAAGCCCAAATTTAATATTAATACGTTAAATAAAAATGATGTTATGACAATCATCATTATCAAAGAAAAACAAATGAAAAATTCATACGTTAAAGTAAGTATGAATAAAGAACTAATCGAAAAATACATTACTCACACCCTCGAACAAAACAAAGCACCTGAAAGCGTTTATTTGTTTGCCAAATCAGCCGGCATTGAGGAAAAAGAATTCTACAACCATTTTGCAAGCCTCGAAGGACTTGAAAATAACATTTTCAGTCAGTGGTTTTTGGATACTATGGAAATCCAGAAAAGCAGTGAGCCTTGGCAAGCATACAGCAGCAGAGAAAAAGCATTAGCTGTATTTTTTGCCTTTATCGAAAACCTAAAAAACTACCGAAGCTTTGTAAACTTCCTACACCACAGAGACAGCAAAATGCTACCTAAATGGCCTTCTTATCTATACCAATTGCATAAAGACTTCGTGGCTGAACTAAAACCTATTATCCATGAAGGTTTAGAAACAAAAGAATTGGCCGAAAGAAAATATGTGGATGACAAATACGCAGACGGACTTTGGGTAAATTTTGTCTTTATCATCAATTTTTGGTTAAAAGACAACAGCAAAGGATTTGAAAAAACGGATGAAGCCATTGAACGCTCGGTAAATTTAGCTTTCGACCTTATGGGAAAATCAGCTTTGGATGCAGCTTTGGACTTTGGCAAATTCTTATTTCAGAATAAATAGTATATCTCAATTGCATGGCCACGAAGATTCGTATAAAACCATGCATTGAAAAACAAAATGGAACAAACCAGTATTCCAAGTACGAAAGTTGAACGCGCCATGAGACTTGTAAAAACAGGAGCTCAAATTGGTGGTAATTATATAAAACATTATAGCAAAAAGCTTGTAGACCCCAGCAAAACAAGAGACGAATTGCATGAAGACAATGCTGAAGACGTGTATAATGCTTTAAGCGAATTGAAAGGCTCTGCCCTTAAAGTGGCTCAAATGCTAAGTATGGAAAAAAATGTATTGCCTAGGGCTTATGTCAATAAATTTGCCCTGGCACAATACAGTGCTCCTCCACTTTCAGGACCCTTAATTATCCAAACTTTTGTAAAACAATTTGGAAAAACACCACAGCAAATATTTGATACTTTTAAGATGAACTCTACCAACGCAGCAAGCATTGGACAGGTGCATGAAGCTACTTTGAATGGAAAGAAATTAGCAGTAAAAATTCAATACCCAGGAGTGGCAGAAAGTATCAAAAGCGATTTGACCATGGTAAAACCCATTGCATTTCGATTGATTGGATTGAGCGAAAAGGAATTCGAAAAATATATTAAGGAGGTTGAAAACAAGTTGATTGAAGAAACCGATTATACACTTGAATTGAAGCGAAGCGAAGAGATTTCAAAGCTTTGTGCTCATATACCCAATATTATTTTTAGTCATTACTATCCTGAGTATTCTTCAAGTAAAGTTTTGGTGATGGATTGGTTAGAAGGGAAGCACTTAGATGAGTTTTTAAAAACAAATCCAAGCCAAGAAACCAGGAACAAAATTGGTCAAGCCATGTGGGATTTTTATGACCTACAAGTTCATCAGCATAGGGCCGTGCATGCAGATCCTCATCCTGGAAACTTCTTAATGTTTGAAGATGGCAAATTAGGTGTTATTGATTTTGGATGCGTAAAAGAAATTCCTGAAGATTTCTATAACCATTACTTTGCTTTACTTGTCCCCCAAATTGTAAATGATATTGACAGCGTTAAGCGCATTATGATACAACAACAAATTGTAAATAATAATGATGATAAATCCACACAAGAGAAAATTACAGATGCCTTTTTAAGAATGACAAACTTATTAAGAAAACCTTTTGAAGAAGAGGTATTCGACTTTGGGGACAATGCCTACATTGATAGTATTTATCAATTAGGGGAAGAGGTGACAAATATGAAAGAATTACGCGAAAGCAAAGAAGGACGTGGCTCTCAACATGCCTTATACATCAACAGAACTTACTTTGGGCTTTATTCCATTTTAAATGTACTTCAAGCCCAAGTTAAAACAGGTATACGTGACTGGAAAGCCCCTCTTATTAAATTCCACTTAAACAAATCATAATTAATCCATAAAAAAGAGCCGAATCCTTACTGAATTCGGCTCTTCGATTTTTATAAATCTCAATAGCTACTTGATGGTTTTTACAAACTCTGCCGCTTTTTTATTGCCTGGCTCAAGTATCAATATTTTTTCGAAATAGGTTTTACAATTTCTTTCTTCACCTTTTGCACTGTTTTTGTAGCAATAAGAACCTAAATAATCATAGGCCTGAATGATATTATTCTTTTGCTTTTCAGCTACAGCAGGGTCGTTAATGTTTATCAAGCTTAAATATTTTTCAAAACAAAATTTACCTAAGGTATCATTTAGATCAGTGTTAATAGAAGCTTGACTCATACCTCTATAGTAAAAAGCATCTGCATAGTTTGGAGATTTGGTGTTTACAATCGAAAAAGCAGAATCAGCAGAAACAAATTTCTTTCCAAAATAGTAAGCTTTGGCTAATAAGAAATAATCAGCCACAGTTACTTTTTTTGATGAGGCAATAAAGATTTGCAAGTTATTGGCAGCTTCATCAAAACGCTTCATTTTGTTATAAACCTTTGCCAACTCTTGGTACATCTCTAATTTGTCAGCATCCAAAGACAATACTTTTTTAAAACTATTGATTGCCAAAGTATCGTAACCTTTCAATTTAGATTGTAACTTACCCATATACTCATAATCGCTGGTTAATATTTTTTTCTCATCCACTTTGCTCATAAAATATTCTAGGGCAGTTAAGCCGGTTCTGCATTTGCTAGTATCATTTTTCAAACCACCTACTTCGAAGTAAGAGTATGCCAACATTCTATATAAAAACAAATTGCTCTTATCGGTTTTCTGCAATTCTTCAATTTGTATCAATGCTTCATCATATTCCTTTGCACGGAATAAGATTTGGGCAAATCTCAATCTATTGGCAAAACTTGCTTCAGAATTCAACAAGTATGATTTATAGGTTTCTTTAGCTTTATCGAACTTACGTTGTTGGTAATACAATTCTGCTTGCAATTTCAAGGCAGGTGCGTAATTAGGATCTATTGACAAGGCACGATTCAAATCCTTTTGAGCGGCTTCAATGTTTCTTACTTTTACCCAAATATTGGCCACACGCGCATATGCTTTTGGGTTTGTTTTTTGCAAATCAATAGCACGTTCGTAATTGTTAGCGGCCTCTCCTCCATTGTTAATCTCAAGGAAAACATCACCCATAGTTACTAAGACATCATAGTTTGATTTATCAACCTCAAGGGCATTTCGCATAAGTGCCTCCGCATCTGCAACCAATTTATTTTCACTTGCAATCATATTTTCAGCTACCCATACCAATGCTTTTACATCATTGTAAGTGTCATTACGTTGTTTACTAAAAGATAAGGCTTTATCAAATTGTACTTTGGCATCTGCCACTTTATTCTCTTCCATCAACAATCCTCCCAAACCTGCATAGCAAGCGGGACTAGTAGGATTATTTTTTACACCAGTATTAAATGCCCACAATGCAGAATCTGGCTTGAACAAACTTCCATAAATTTGTCCTAGGTAGTAATAATTTTCACCCTTATTTGGCTCTTTGGCAATTACTTGATATTTATCAAAATCCTCAGCTTTCAAAGCCTCTTCCAAAGTTTGGGCTTTTGCAGACATTAAACTGGCTATTGTGATGATAGCTAAAATGTACTTTTTCATTTTTATTGGTTCTTGTTTAGAATTTAATTTTCAATATTTTTATTCAATCTCCTTATCATTCAACTGAATAATTCTGATAGGTGACTTAGCTGGAATCAATCCTGATTTTTGAATGATTCTTTGTCCTTGGTCTCCTGCTACAAAGCTTGCAAAGCCTGTGCCAAGTCCTGTATGGGCCTCTCTGCTTACCATGTAAATGTTTCGCAAAAAAGGATATATCTTCAATGCCATATTGGCTTGTATTGGCTTAAATGTAACCAACTTATCAAAATAATCAGGCTTTGGATCAGGCAACACATCAGCTACCTTTATTTTCTTTAAAAAAGCATTTGCTTCACTGCTATTGGTATCGCTTATCCAACTTACTCCAAGGATGCCAATGGCATTTTTGTTGTTTTCAACGTACTCAATTACCTCTTTGCTTGAATTTAAAGCAAAACAGTTTTTACCCAATTCACCACCTTTGAGTAAAGAATCTTTTAAATATCTCCTCGCTCCTGAAGATGGATTATCAAAAACCACTCTCATTTCACCCAAAGCATTTTTAGCATTCAATTCTTTCCAAGTCTTGGTTTTACCCGAAACAATATCTTTGATTTGTTGTGGATTAAATAAGGTATCCGTATTTGAATTATTGACGATAACAGCCAATGCATCTGTTGCCATTTTTATGGTTCTTGATTTGTATTTGCCTTGCTCAAGAACACTCTCTTCTTTAGGTGTTAATTGACGGGTAACAATAGCCATTCTAGCACTATCATTCAACATATAATTGATGGCGTCTTGCTCTCCCATATAATTAAAAGTAATATCGGCTTTAGCATATATTCCTTCAAAAACCAACTCTTCACTCTCAACAATAGGTTTCAAACTTTCATCAACCGAAATGGTTATTTTACCACTGGTTGTAGTATCTAACTCTGCTTTTGTTCCTGTATTCTGAGAACACGAAAACAGCAATGCCACAATTATACATGCACAAGCAATATTCAAATTTCTCATAAGGCGATTTTTGTTAACGGGCTGCAAATTAAGCTAAGATTTAGTAAACAAACGATAGGCTCTAAAAATTCCGTACATGATAAATAATACACAGCATATCAAATCCATAGGTGGGACTACCTTAAAAGGAAATTGAAAAAAGTAGATACCTAAACCTGCTAGAATGTAAAACAAAGACATAATCAAGCCAAAGTATTTGGTGGTTTGATTAACCTGATTTTGTCTTCTTTCTCTTATTTCGTCTATATTCATGGCTAAAAAAATAGCTGTAACCCTTCGATTACAGCTATTTTTATGTTAATAATTGTTATTAATTCAATCTGAATGAAATTGGCAAAGTATATTTTACTGTAACCTCTTTACCATTTTGTTTACCAGGCTTCCAGCCCGGCATTGATTTTACAACACGAGCAGCTTCTTCATCACAACCCCATCCTAATTTTTTGCCCAATTGTTCAATCTGGGTAATCTTTCCATCAGTACCTACTACAAAGGTTAAAATTACTTTACCTTCAATACCGCTTTCGCGGGCTAATGGGGGGTAGTTAATGTTTTTACCTAAATACTCTCTCATTGCCTCTTCTCCTCCGGGGAACTCAGGCATTTGCTCTGCAAAAGTTAAGATTTCAGGACCTACTTCTTCTTCACTTAAACTTGGGTCAACACCATTTGGATCACCTTCTTCGGTTTTTGTACCTGCATCTACCACTTTCAAATCTTCTTGTGTTGGAGGTGGTTCATCTGGCACTTCCTCATCAGGCTTAATTTCTGGTGGTGTAAATTTAACCGTACTTTTTAGCGGTGGAGGTGGCTCCGTTGGAGGTGGAGGTGGTTCATTTTTATCAATGGGTGGTGGCTCTTCTAGTTTGGTAATATCATCTACCACTACAACCTTTTCTTTAGGTAAGTTAGCTTTGATAATATTGACAATAACAGGAGCTGCAATACTTAGGGTGAAAAATACGATGGCTAAAACAATACCTTTAATGGTGTACTCGCTGCTTTTTTTGCGAAGCACAAAAGCACCATATTCTTGGTTACGACCTTCAAATACCATATTAACCCACTTGCTTTCAAATATATTTAATTTTGCTGCCATGGTTATTTACTTGCTGGTTTAGTGGCGTTTGCCATAGTTATCAATTCATTTTCTTTATCGGTAATATCTACTATCGCATAGCGACCGATATTACAAATTAGCATTTCGTCCAAAATATCAACCAAGTTTTTGTAGGTAGCATTTTTATCTGCTTTGATTACCACTATCAAACCATCTTTGTATGCTTTAATAGCTGCAATATGCTGCTTCATTTCATCTTCCTTGATTTTGTTCTTTTGGAACATGTCTTTATAAATAGGAATTGAATCAACTCCTACAGGATTGCGTTTGCGGTTTTCTTGCAACAACATAGGGCGAACACCATTTGTGTTATCATAATCTGTAATTAATGGTGTTTCTGGATCACCCGTTACGGCATTTACAAAATAGTACACAATTTTATTATTACCGGTCAATAAAAGCGTAACAGCTTGTGATGCTTTTACCTTTGTTTGATCGATTTCATTGGGTTCTTTAACCGGCATGTTGATTTCCATCGTTTTGGGCTTGTTCATGCTGGTGGTCAACATAAAAAAGGTAATTAATAAGAAGCCCAAATCAACCATGGGAGTAAAATCCACACGTGTCGACATTTTTTTGCCTCTTTTTTTACCTCCTTTTTTGTGGCCACCACCGCCCGTTTCCATTTCTGCCATAATTCTTCTTTTTTTAGTTTTTTATTGTTGCCCTAAACTATGTTTAAGGCTCATTTTTTATAAAATATTGATTTAAAATCAACTATTTTTATTGCATAGGTGGCGCTGATTCAGCACTAGTAATGAAGTTAAAACGGTTAACTTTTTTATCTTGCAACGTTTTGATTACTTGGGCTACTGTGGGGTAAGTAGAATTACCATCACCTTTTATAGCCACACGCACATTATTGTTTGTAAGACGTGCCTGCCAAACCCAATCAGCTAATTCGTTATTCAAAGAGTCAGAAGGAATACCCGCTTGTTTGATTTGGGTGCGTTCATCTGGTTTTAAGGATAAAAACCCTTGTAATTCTTTAAACGGCATACCGAAACTAGATAATCTTGAAAATGTTTCGATTTGTTGAGGAGTAAATGTAATGGTATACTTCTCTCCCATTTTTTGAATTAACTTCTCTTTGTATTGTTTACCCTCCATATCAAAAAACACCCTACCATCTTGTGCAATGGTAATGTTCATGATATCCACATCAGGTAATGGAATTTGCGAAATAGATGATGGCGTTACTACCTGCACAGGCTCATCTGGCTTGAATTGAGTAGCCAACATGAAGAAAGTAAGCAATAAGAATGCTACATCTGTCATGGCCGTCATATCTACCGAGGTGCTTTTGCGTGGAACTTTAACTTTTGCCATTTATTTAATTTTTTGATTTATGAATTAAAAAATTATCTTTTTGTTTGAGATGCAAAAGTTTGAACAATGCTAAATCCAGCTTCATCAATTGTATAAGTAATCTTATCAATTTTAGTAGTGAAAACATTGTACATGATGATAGCTACTGCTGAATTAGCAATACCTAATGCTGTATTGATAAGTGCCTCAGAGATACCATTTGCAAGGGCAGTACTATCAGGAGCACCAGCAGCACCTAAAGCCGAGAATGCACGAATCATACCTAATACTGTTCCTAATAGAGCGATCAAGGTAGATACTGAAGCCATAGTAGCAATAATTACAAGATTTTTTTCAAGCATTGGCAATTCTAAAGAAACCGATTCTTCAAGTTCTTTTTGAATAGCAAGAATTTTTTGCTCTTTGTCCATGCTAGTTTCAGCAGCCATTTCTTTGTATTTGTGCAAAGAAGCTTTAACAACGTTAGCAACCGAACCACGTTGTTTGTCACACTCAGCAATAGCAGAATCAATGTTACCTGAAGATAACAATGATTTTACTTTAGCAACAAATGCTTCTGCAGAACCTTTACCCGATGCTTTATTGATAACTAAGAAACGCTCAATTGAGAATGTAATACTCATCAATACTAGAGAAAGTAGAATAGGAACGATAAATCCACCTTTGTAAATTAAACCTAATGTATGACCAACACCTTCAGCTATGGGGTGATTCTTGTTGTCGCCACCTTCAAAGTTAGCAGGATTACCTAAAATGAACATATAGATGCAAATACCTACTGCCACCAAGATTGGAATGGCTAATGAGGCAAACATATTTTTAGCGCTGCCTTCTTGTTTTTGTGTTGTTGAGTTACTCATATTTTTTGTTGTTTTGTTTTAATTTCAATTCACGAAAAAAGGGTTTTTGTTTGAATAATTATAGTACTTCACAAAAAAATAATATTCAAATTGCCATTTACAAATCTTTGCGGCTGCAAAAGTATCTTTGATTCAATAACTAAAGTAATGATTTTTAGGTATAAGGTTGCATGGTGTTTTACAATTTCATGACAATATAAAAAATGAGGACTTCAGAATTAAAAAGAGTTGAAAGTAGTATTATTGGATTTGTCCAAACTAGTGAATACCTTTTTATAATAAGAAGATAGCTAGTGGTCTTTTACCAATAATTCGTCTATCAAATTTAGATATATCTTTCTCCAAAATTGTTCTAAACCATTGTTATATGCATCCAAACCGGCTTTTTCTGGGCTGTCTTGATAACCTCTAATGGCCTGTAAAGCATCTTTATAAATTTCAACATCATTTTTCACATCTCGTACAGAAATATTCATATCAAAACTTGATTGTAGCATTTTACCCCACATTACACCAAGATCTTTGGTTTCGCTATTGATAAGAATCTTATAATCAGCATCACTTTCCTTCTTCACAAAATTACAACCTTCATCTACCAATCTTTTTTTGATAGCTGGTTCCAACACATTGTATGAGAGATCCTTACCGATATTATTCTCATTACTCTGCAGAAATACCTTGATAGGATCCACCAATACTCGAATGGTAGCAGATGGCACAGTAAGTGAATGCAAAATATTTCTAGAAGCTATATTGAGGCTATCCCCTTTTACTAAATTAGCCACATCAAGTGATATACGTAAAACTTGCACAGGGTCTTTAGCTAAAATTCTGGCTACTGAAAAACTTGCATAACCATTTTGGTCAGTTTCGGTACAAGCCCCAAAATTCATTTTGCCTTGTTCTGCATTCATCGACATGGCCATACCTCCTATTCCGAAACGTCCCGAAGCACTGTCTTTTGTGTAAGCCATTGCATTAAATGGCTCAGGAATGGCTTTGCCTACCTTGCCTTTTAGTTGGCTCACATCAGAATGCACCGACACTTTGGTCAATAAATCTTGTAGCTGATTCACGATTTCGTTTACCAAATAGACTTGCCTTCCTCTGTAAAAGGTTTCCAAATCCTCGTTATAATAATTCTGCAACTCCAATAATGCTTTTACCTTAAATTGTAGAGCAAGAATGTATTTATCTTTTAAATCCACACGATTAGACCTATCAAGCAAATCAACAGAGCGGTCGATGGCATTCTGTATTTTCCTTCTGCGATTTCTTTCATAATCCAACTTTGAAAGCTTATAATAAATCCAAAAACCATTTTTGTCTTCCCATGAATCTGCTACCTGAAAATCTTCAACCAAGGCATCAGCAGTAATTTTAGTATTGGTAAGGTATTGTTGGTTGATGTTTGAATTGTTTTCAAAAGTAGAAAGTATGGAATTGGTAGAAACATTTACTTTTATCTCGCCCACCAAATCGTTCAAGGCATTTTTCTTTGCCAATTGTTGGTAATCGTTGGGATTGCCCAGTTTGTTTCCATAACCCACACCAATATAATGGGCACTATTTACAGGCCTTTGTTCTAACCAAGCTGGTTTTGATTTTTTCTGAGATAACAAACCCTTGCAAGCGGGTAAAAAGGCCATAATCAAAATGAGTATAGAAAATAGAATAGATATTTTGATTATTTGTTTCATGAAATTTCTTTCTGATTGGGCTGCAAATTAATACTTAATTGCTATTGACAAAAGCAATGCCAAAGCAAGTTAGGACAAGGCATTAATTACCGCAGTAGCATAGATTGCTGCTGTTTCGGTTCTTAAAATATTTTTGCCCAACGAAACTGGAATGAAATCTTTTGATTTGGCTAAATGAATTTCATTAGCGGTAAAATCACCTTCAGGACCAATAAGAATAGTGATGTTTTTATGGTTTAATGTGTTAAAGTGCTTATTTAGGTGTTCAGTTAACTCGGTTTCGCACCAAGCCATACACCTGATTTCGTTCTCACTTTTGGGTGCTAGGTTTTTGAGAAATGTATCAATTTTTTGTATTTCATTTATTCGGGGTAACCAATATTGCTTGCTTTGTTTGATGGCCGAAATGGCAATTTTTTCGCAACGATCTAAGTTAATTTTTGCCCTTTCAGAATTGCCTGTTTCAATAAAAGATATCTGGTCAATACCCATTTCAATACACTTTTCTATCATCCATTCTATCCTTTCAAAATTCTTAGTAGGTGCAACCGTAAGGTGTAAATTAAACGTTCGGTGTGCTTGGTGCAATGTGCGATGCCTAATATTTAGCCTGCATTTTTTGGGGTTATCATCTACTATTTCAGTGATGGCTTCAGTGCCTTTTCCGTCAATAAGAATAATTTCATCTCCTACTTTTTTACGCAACACGCGCACACAATGTTTTGACTCATCTTCAGGAAGGATGATTTCGCTTTCGCTTAAATAGGGATAGTAGAAAAGTTGCATTAATTTCTACGCCAAAAATAAGAAAGATTGAGGAATATGCAAAGGAGATAAATTAATGAAGTCAAGTGTTAGCAAGCAGCTGAATTAATGTCAATAGGAAATTCCAAGTATTGCAACTTTATATAAATACATGAAATGATAAATTAACAATCTAAATCCATCCTAACTTACTTTACAAAGTTACAAACTTTGTTTATTTATCTTCACAAGTAACGCTTTGCTTAACACTTGCGAATTCACAGAACACGAAGCTTAATATATAAAAAACGAGGTTTGATTGATAGCCACTGTGCTCAAATATAAATTCTATTATTGTTATAATACGATGTAATATCGGATTTTCCACTACTACTAAAACAATCTCGATCCATTTGGTACCTTTTGTTCTGGATACACCAGAACAATTTCCCCATTCTCATTACCTAATCCAGTTAGCAAAAATTCAGAATTCAAATGAGCTATTTCATTAGGCTCAATGTTTATAAGACCAATCACTTGCTTTCTCAATAATGCCTCTTTTTGATATAATGATTTAACTTTTGCCATAGTATTTTTTATACCAATTTCATGGCCAAAATCAACCCAAAGCTTATAAGTCGAACTATATGGTTTAGAAAAGTCTTGAATATAAATTATGGTTCCAACTCTTATTTCAACTCTGTCAAAATCCCTTATTGTTATGGTCTTTTTATTTTCTTTTATATTCATTTAATAATTGATTATGAGCCATATTGCATCAGGCAGAAAAATTACATTATAATTAAATACTATAAATAAAATAGGCCCAATCAATTAAAAATGAATGGGCCTATTTGAAAATTTAGGCCTGAAAATTTTATTCTTTAGGGTGTTACATAAAAAATACCATTGTTACTATTAATATCCAAAACTGGAAAATCGTTGAAATCTACAGAACCATCACCATTTAAATCTGTTGCTAAGTATCCCAAATCACCCGCACTACTGCTCAAATCTAATACAGGATAATCATTAAAGTCAACCGAACCATCTTGATTAATATCTCCGCTGTAAATCAAATAAACCCCAGAACCATTGCTTCTTAAGTTATTACCTTTAGCTTTACTAGAAGAATTAATAAAGCTATAACCCGATGCACTGCTCAGCATTACTGGATTTGCCGACCAGGTCTCGATACTATTTCTATGATACTATTTCTATGATTGATACCAATGTATTTGCGGGTATTTAAATATGTATTTGGAATCATAATTTGAACTTTTCCTGCGGTATCTACTATAGCTTTTAAGTTCCATACTTTTACCCGAGTGGATGAATCCATCAGTGAAACGATTATTGTGTCACAAAGATTTATAGGACTCACACCATCTGAATTCCTTAAAACACTTCTCATCTTACCATTTTCATAAAACGCTTCTAAATAAAATCTTACACTAAAAGCAAAATTGCTTGGGGCTGGCAATGTAACTGTAAGGTATGCTGATGAAGATGCTACCGACCCACAAGTACCATTCACAATCACCTTATATGAACCTGAATCGCTAAAATTAATATTGGTTTTTGAGAATGTTGAATTTGTAGCTCCACTTATAGCTACGTTGTTTTTATACCATTGATAAGTTAATGAAGTACCCGTTGCTGAAACAGTAAAACTCGCATTTGAATTTAGTGTCAAATTCATGCTAGATGGATTAGTATTTATGGCAGTGCTAGCTAATAAAGTTAATGAAGCTGTATTTGAAATAACCGTTAGTCCTGTTGTGCTCGATATTACTACAGTATATGTTCCTGAATCAGAAATTGAAACATTTGAAAACGCTAAGGTATCATTTGTTGCACCTATTATAGGTATATTATTTTTTTTCCACTGATAACTCAAGTTGCCATTACCATTAGCCTCAACATAAAACAAAGTATTGCTATGGGCACATCTCGTAACTGATTCAGGTTGCTTTATAATTTTTAAATTATTTTGCATTCCATCATGTCCATATAAGCCAGTTGATGTTCCAACCAATAATTCATCATAGTACAAGAAATTAATCTGTGTACCAACAGGGTAACTGTATCCTAAATACCAATAGGAAGCACCAGCAGGGAAATAATAAACATCACTGCCAATGGCCATATAGGCTGTGTCTACACCATATGTAATAGCGCTAGCTGTAACACCATTGCTTGGTATCCCTGAATAACCAGATGGTACAAAAGGTGTCCATTTACCAGTACCACTTAATATTTTATAGTATTGTGTTGCATGTGTTCCTGTCGAATTTATTCCACATGCAAAAATTGTATCTCTTGTTGTACTGACAAAAATATCTTTAATGGTAACTACAATTACAGCACCAGTGCTTGTGCGAGTGTATTGCATGTCCTGAGCGACAGTCCAAGCAGTGCCACTGCGAGTTAGCTTGTAAATACTATATGGCACACCAGGCCCCCCACCCCATTCTACACCTACATATACAATTGTATCTGTACCCTCAAGGTTGAATTCAACATCAAGTACATCTGCATCATAATAACCTGATGTAGCGTGCAAATATTGTTGGTTCCAAGAGTTACCTCCATCATTTGAATAAAACAATGCACCATAGTTTGATCCATCCATTGAAGCACCTGCGACAACAATATTACTATTCCATGGACATACTTTTATGGCTTCAAAATGATAACCTATTCCAACCCAATTATATGGTGCATCTTCTGGAGTGAATACCTTACTCCAACTGCTTCCACTGTTAGTCGTTTTATAAACCCTTACATTGCCAACATATACAGTATTTGTATCATTGTTATTCATATCAACTGCATAGTATGGAGAACCATCGCCATTCGGAAATTTCGCATTAGACCAGTTTTTAGTAGATTGATAGTTGCTAACCTTTCTTACACCAGATTTTGAAGCAATCCATGCAGTATTTTTATCGCTAGTCATAACGATATCAGATACTTGAACAGCCTCAACTCCATTATCTATCTCGAAAATGGTGGCACCTCTATCTATTGAAACGCCAATCCCTTGATCGGTAGTAACATACGCTACATTGGTATCATTAGGGTCCACCAAAACTGCACCATCATTAGGATGTGTTTCAAATCCACCTGGATCGCCAAAATCTTTCCAAGAACCATTGGCTCCTAAATTATTGTTATACATTTTACTGTAATAAACATAATATGATGAGGCAGAACCTGCAAAATCAAAAGTACTGCCGGACACGCCCGATATGCCAGAATTATAGCTTGTCCATGTAACCGAATTGTCATCTGATGTAGCAATATATTTTGTAGTAACAGTGGTGTTATAATGACCTCCAATAAATAATCTGCCTGAAGGGGCAATTCCAAAAGCTAACCAATCAACCGAGGTTGATAAACTTGGACTTATGTTTGAAAAGGTAGTACTTCCATTGAATGCTGTGTATGTTGATGATGAAACATACAATTTAGGAGCGGTTCCACTCCTACCTTCAGCAAAAAAATACAGCAAGTTGTTTGTTGGGTTTACAATTAACTTAGACATCCCACCCCCAGAAAAAGAAATTGGAGAGCCTGCTGATAAGGTAAGGGCACCAGTAGTTGAATTTAAAGTGCCAAAATATAAGTTACCACCTGAACTAAAAAAGATATAATCTCCTTTTATCATCACTAAGTTATATGGACCTGAAGATGCTTCAACAGTATTAGAAGTCGCTGCTGTGGATGTTGAATATAGATTATTTCCATAAGTGAAAAACAACCTACCCGAACCACTGTGCACTGCCATATTGCTTATGTAGCCCAAATTTGCATCTGCATTTAAAGTTGGCATTACAGTCCATGTAGAAAAATTTGCTGATGATGTGGCTGGGGTAGTTACATCCGTGTAGAATACTGAGTTGGCACTTTCAGTTGAGCAAAAAATGCGAGAGTTAGTGGAAGAAACAGCATAACCTGCCATACCTGTAATCCTCCCGCCATAAACTGATTCCACATTTGGTGCATTAATTGGCAATTGGCCAAAAGAAATCCTAATTGACATGCTGCATAAAACTAATAGCAGTAGCTTTGAGTAAAATTTAGTTTTCATAATTTTAAAAATTTAACCAAATTTATCACGTACAACAAGTTTCCTTGTCATCAAAATTGATGATTTTGCCTCATTAATTAAAATAAAAACAACTTATTATCAGCAGAATATAAAAAAAGGGGACTTTGTAATTAGAATTAAGGATAGAAATTTCTTGCGAGATTAAGCTGCCTCGCTAATAAGTTGATATTTATGAAGCATAGAAATCGCTTCAGTTCTATTTTTTACTAGAAGTTTGTCGTAAATCCTTCTAATGTGGGTTCTTACAGTTGCGACACTAACGAATATTTTCTCAGCTATGTCCTTATCGCTTAGACCTTCAGCAATAAACAAAAGTACCTCATACTCTCGTTTTGAGAGACTTACATGGGTCTCTGGTAGTTTATCTTTGTTTTTACTGTATTTAGACTCAAGATTTTGCAATTCTGATTCTGTTTGTTGCAATTTCATCTTCAAATCTTGATTTTCGATTTTGAGTGAAGATATCTGTTTATCAATAGATTGAATGTTTTCCTCAAGTTGATGTTGTCGATTAACTCGGATTCTATACAAGTAAAGTGTTAAGAATATTGAAAAAATGAGGATGCCAATAAATAAATAAATATATTTTCTATCACTTTGAAGCTCTTGAATTTCAGCTGTTTTTTGAATGATTTGCTTTTCTTTCTTAGCTGTATCATATGCATGATTCAACTCCATAATTTTTACGTTTTCAGCTATATTTACCATTTTATTGTTAAGATCATCGTACAACTTCATATACTTTAGAGCATTTTTGGTATCCCCTAATTGGTCATAAATACTACTCAGGTTTTTTATAATCAAACGATTGTAATTTGCATCTGTGAAACCCAGCGAGTAATGATAGGATTTTTCAAAGCAATTAGCAGCTTTTTTTAGCATCTTGTGCTTAAAATACAAATCTCCTAAATTATTATAAACGGCAGACATAGTAAAACTATCTTTCAACTCAGTAAAAATTTTTAATACTGATAAATATTCTGCTTCGGCCTCATCGTATTTGTTTTGTTCTCCATGAATATCCGCTATAATTAGCATTTGTTGCGCATATTCATTCTTCAAAGCAAGTGATTTATTAATTTCTGCCGACAATTTTAAAAACCTTAATGCCTTTTCAGAGTCACCTAGTTTGTGGGTAACAATGCCTAATCCATTTAAAGATTGACTGATACATTCTGAGTCATTAATGTTTATTGAAATTGAATAAGATTCATCGTATAAATCTTTTGCTCGATTATAATCTTTTAGCTGAATATAAAGAGAACCTAAATTACTCAACGTGCGAGATTGACTTGCTGGAGAGTTTATTAATTCATAATTTTTTAAAGCACTTTGATAGTATTCAATGGCTTTGGCATAATTGCCATTCTTTTTGCTAATCATCCCCAAATTATTAAAAGCACTGGCCTTTATTTTAGAAGTTGTAGCCCAACTTACCGCAGGTAGCAGATATTTTGCTGCGTTAACGTAATCTTTCATAAGAATATAATCAACACCAAGGCGATTATAATTTCTAGAAATCTCGAAACTATCTTTTGTAATAATTAAATAGTTAATACTTTTTTTATTCCAATATACAGCACTATCAAGCTTATCGTCTAAATACGAATAGAGTAAGCCAAGTGTGCTGCAACTAACCCCAATTTCTTTGATAAAGTTATGAGCTATGGCAATTCTATATCCATTTATGGCATAATCAATAGCAACTGGTAGGTTTTTGGTTTTGATTTCATTGGCCAACTCATCTAACATTTGGGCTTTTTTTTGCATATCAGTCTCAAGCTTAATTGATTCGGCTAGGCTATCTGATTTATTTTGAGCTGTAAGTGAATAAAAGAATAGATTAAATGCCAATAAAACAATCATTGGCAAAGCTTTCCTCAATCTAAAATAATATCTTAAGTTTAACATCCTTACTTTATGGAATATCCGACAACTTAGGTCGAAAAAACTAATTTAAGTAGCGATAATACAATATTTTCTGATGATGACCATTAAAAAAATATCAATAGTTTATTTTGTAGAAGTATTACCACAAAGCCATTTTAGGCTCAAGCGATTTGAAGCCAAGTGCTATTATAAAAATCTTCAGGAGAAACTACTTGTTCATCATAGAAATATTTAATTCAACATTTGATGGAAACATAAATCTTACAGCGATCTCTGATGAGTCAAAAAAAAGTGGCTTGGATTTTATCCAATCCAACTCACTATAAAAATTTGAAATTAGATTCTATTCTAGTTTATTACTTTGCTGATTGTCTCTGGTATTTTTTTGCACGGCAATGGCACCAAACATTGCCAACAGAAAGGCAAATGCATAAAATCCTTTTTCGCTTGGTAATAAAGTTGCATTCCATAATCCAATCACAAGCAAAACGATTGATAAGATGGTGGCGAACCAACATAAACCATAGTAAAGGTCGGTTACTGGATAATTTTCTAATTTATCTCTCACACTTTTTTGAAGAGAGATGACTGAGAATAAGCCAAACATAAGGATGGTGAAATAATACCCTTTTTCGTTTAAGAGCATTTCGGCACGCCATAGGCCAATTAAATAACCAACCATTCCTGTGCCAAGTGCCATCCAAGATGCGGCAATAAAAGCATTTGATGTTTTTTGTGTCATTGTTATGTTGTTATAAACTTTATGTCACAGAAATTTTTCTAGTTTAATACAACTAGTCTTATGTAGTTTTCACTCCCCTAGGTAATAAATTATTCTTTGAAAACCTCGACCAAAGGAAAAATTCCCATGCTCTTTTTAATCTTAAAATCTCAACCCGAAATTCATATTTATATCAATAATTGCTCCTGGGCCGGTTACATAATATAAACCTCCAAGACCAGTGCAGCTCGTGCAAATATCATGTTTTCCAATAACATCAGGAGAGTACTTTAAACCATATTTAATATCAAATGAATATCTATGCGACTTAGTTAAATAAAATATATTACCAACACCCAAACCAAATAAACCATAGAAGCCTACAGATGTAAATGTGTTTCCTATCCCTAGTTTAACATAGGGAAAATACTCACTATTTTTAGAATTGGTACTATATCTTCTCAATTCTAAATATCCATGTTGTCCTGGATAAAATCCATAAAATGTCGTATAATTAATCAACATTGCATATTTCTGATTAAAGCGTTGCTCAACTGTCGCTCTAAATTTAGTAGCCAAATCCAATGGTTGATTAATGTAAAAACGATAAGATTTTTTTTGATTAAGCTCAACATTCTGAGCTTCTGTATTAAAACTTGAAACCGAAAAAAATAATAATATTAGGATCATTGTTTTATTCGCCTGATTTAATAATTGTATTTGCATGATTGAATTATTTGTGTGACAAATTTTAATCTTTTTAGGTTATGCAAATAATCACTGAATACTTAATATTATTATCACATTTGCATGATATGCAAATCCATCGTCAATAATTATATCGTGCAATTTTTTATTTGCATTAAATGCAAAACTTTATTTACTCTTGCAATAACTGCAAAAAATGAAAATCCTATAGCTTATGGAAGACAATGCAAAAGCCATACAATTGGCCTTTATCGATAAAATAAAAAACAGCCTAAAAAACGGAAAAGGATTGGCCGATGAATTGGCCGATTTACTAGGATTGAGCACCGATAGTGTAAATGTTCACGAGATTGATAAAATGGTGAAACATTTTAAAGTTTCATTTGATATGAATATGCAAGGTTCCATGGATATGTTGGTTAACTTTTCCTATTTAAAAGTTGAAGGAGATAAAAATAACTTTGGTCAATGGCTGAATACCCTTTTACAACATGTAATCAATATCGCCAAAGATGATAAAAGCCATATTATTTATGCAGCCGATGATGTGCCTATATGGCATCATTTTGCGAATGAAGAGTTTACTTGCTTCAAACTATTCTATTGGTTAAAGTGCATCGTAAACCATCAAGATTTTGCACATAAGAAATTTGATGCAGGTTTGATTGATGAAAGCATGTTGGATGCCACCAAACAAATGCTTTTTTACTATAATCAAACTTCTTCGGTTGAAATATGGAGCGAAGACACCATGAATAGCACCCTTAAACAAATCGAATATTTTTGGGAGAATGATTTCTTTACAGATAAAGCGCAAGCCATTCAAATGTGTGACCATGTTGAAAGCATCTTGCAAAACTTAAAAACACAAGCGCAACATAGCAGCAAAAACCTTGACGATAAACAAAACTTCACTTTATTCAAAAGCGAGGTGATGATCGGAAACAATAGCATCATTGTACAAATGTCGAACACCAAAATGGCTTTTGTTAGTAATAACACTTTTAATATGATGAATACTAGCAACCCTGCTTTTGTAAATGAAAACGAGAATTGGATAAAAAATTTAATGCAAAAATCCAATCAAATTAGTGGTCAGAGCGAAAAGCAACGCAACCAGTTTTTCAAAATATTGTTTGACAAAGTGGATGCTTTGAAAACGAAAATAAACCAATAGAAAAGTAGCTAGGATCAAGGCAAAAGGGATGAGTGTTGGATTCAAGATATCTAACCTGACAACCAACAACTATCAACTGTCAGCTAAACCACAATATTTACAATCTTACCTTTAACAAATATTACCTTTTTAGGTGTTTTGCCTTCTAACCATTTTTGAACGGTTTCGTTGGCAAGCACTGTGGCTTCAACATCTGCAGGGTTGGCATCCAAAGCAAATTCAATATTTTCGCGGTGTTTACCATTGATTGAAATCGGATAACTAAACGAACTCTCAACCAAATAATCAGGATTG
>RGVD01000300.1 GCA_010027395.1 Bacteroidota bacterium | reverse complement strand
TCATATCCATTTTTCGTATCACTAAAACACTAAAAATCAATTAAATAAAAAAAACTCAATGTGAGTAATTATTACAACCAAGCTTGCTCTCCAATAAGTGGAACAAATTTAAAATCATTCAATTCAATATTCTCAATACTATTCGAACCAGTTTTAATAATTGAATGCATCTTTTGAGTCTTTCCATCACCAACAGGGATTATTAATATGCCACCAATTTTCAATTGCTCGATTAGCGCTTTTGGCACAACGGGAGCACCAGCTGTTACAATAATTTTGTCGTATGGAGCATTTTTGGGATAACCTAAACTACCATCTCCACATATAAAAATGGCTTGGTATCCCAAAAATTTCAATACCTTTTGAGCCTCTAAATGTAAGGGTTCATGTCTTTCTATTGTGGTAAGATTGGCACCCAACTCTAACAAAACAGATGATTGATATCCACTTCCTGTACCTATTTCTAAAACCGATTCGCCTTTCTCAACATGCAATAACTGGGTTTGATATGCTACAGTAAAAGGCTGAGAAATGGTCTGCCCCTCTCCTATCCTAAAAGCTTTGTCAAGATAAGCATGATGTCTAAAATCCTTGTGCATAAAAAAATGCCTAGGTATTTTAAGCATAGCATTTAATACCTTTTCATCTATTATTCCTTTAGTTTTGAGCTCTCTGATAAGTTGTTTCCTAGCTCCTTTGTCTTTGTATGTATCTGTTATCAATGTGGTACAATTATAATTAAAAGCTAATAACTGCATTTGATTTTTTCGAATTGAAGTCCATAATACTATTTGATGCTTAACATCAATGAAAGCTTGACCAAAACAAGCATCCCTTATGTAAGGTGTATAATAATTATGATAAAAAAATGTCGCTGTTTAAATATGCTTCATTAGAAATGATGCATAAATATGGGCAGTAAATAGATTTGTATATCAATAAAATCATACAACTTTAATATGTTAAAATGATAAAAATAGGAATAGTAGGCGCAAACGAAATCAGTAAAAAACATATTGAAAAAATTTCAGAAATGAAAGATTTTCAATTGGTTGGTTTTTATGATCATGATGAAGAAAGTGCTAAAATTATTGAGAATAATTTTGGAGTCAATAGATTCTTAAATTACAATGACTTGCTTACACATGCCGATGCCATTGACGTATTATCACCAGTTGGCTCTCATTACAATTACGTGAGTGGTGCCATCAGAAAAATTAGACATGTTTTTGTTGACAAAGTGCTAAGTGAAAACTTGGATGAAGCCAAGGAACTCAACTCTTTGGCTGAAGAAGCAAATATTCAGCTTTATGTATCGAGGTATGAAAAATTTCATCCCAACTACCAGTGGTTAAAGAAACTAGCTGATAATCCATTTTATATTGAGTCTGCCAAATTTGATCCTAATATTATCAACTTGTCCCCAGAAGACCTGGTATTTGAGTTATTGTTAAATGAACTAGACTTGGTGCTAAGTATCGTAAAAGCAAGGGTTATGAGGGTTAGGGCAACAGGTGCTTGCTTGCACAGTAATACCATTGATTTTATTAATGTTCGTATTGAATTTGATAACGGCTGTATTTATAACATAGTAGGAGGTAGTTTTAAATCTGATCAAAAAAACAAAATAAGGTTCTTTCAAAAAAACAAAACCTACAACCTAGACTTAAATAATTTTAAAATAACCTTTCTTAATAATTCAGCCGAAGACAAAGAACCAGTGGCCAAGGAGGAGTTGTTAAAAGCTTCAGGAAAAAACCCAACAGAAATGATAAAGCGTGAATTAGAGCACTTTGCGGGAAGCATTCTTAATCATACGCTAAATCTTCGTACCCATCATGACAATTTCCAATTGCTGGAATTAGCACATGAAATAATTGACAAACTAAAAATCAACAAAAGATAATACATTTGCCTTTTGCTCGTTAATTACTTTCATTGATGCTTAGACTTAAACCCTTTGCTTTTATCTTAATATCCTTAGCCTTCATTCATGCGGGTTGTAAAAAATTTGAAAAGGCTCCTATACCCTCATATATTTACGTAAAAAAACCATTTATATTAAACACAGCAAACAACAATTCACAAGGAGATGGTTCAGAGAAAATAGTAGATGTGTGGGTAGATGTTGATGGTATTTCCATTGGTAGTTATGGCCTCCCATGCCAAATACCCATTTTAAAAACAGGTAAAGTAAAACTTAGTCTTAAAGCGGGAATTATAAACTCAGGACAAGATGAGCAGAGGATTATTTACCCATTTTATACAACAGATACATTGACCATGGACTTGCAAGAAGAGCATGTTGATACTATTATTGGCAAAGTAAATTACGTTCAAGGATTACAATTTCCATTTATTGAAGATTTCAGCTTCATCTCCGACAAGCTAATCATAGCTGGTAAAAAAACGCAAGATTCCATTCTTGTATTAAATGATAAAAATTCTTGGAAAGAGAATAATAATTATGGCAAAATTCAATTCAGTGATTCAACAACTCTATTCATGGAACTAAGGATGAATACACCTGATGTAAAAGGATTTGATCTGCCAGCAGTTGGATCAAGGGTTTATTTTGAATTTGACTACAGAAGCAATGTAGATTTTTATGTTGGTATGATAACTACAAATAACAGTGGTG
>RGVD01000299.1 GCA_010027395.1 Bacteroidota bacterium | reverse complement strand
TTTGGGTTAGTCTTCTCTTCGTATCTAATGCAAAGTCATTGTCCATCATCCATTGGTAATAAGATGATTCTATTCTTAGCAAATCAACCACCACTTTTCCTTTATGTTTACCGAAGTTGAATATTTCTCTGCCTTTTTCATCAAAAACCATACGGCCTGCTAAATCCACATTTTTGCTTTGCCCTGAGAATTTATGAAGAAAGTCAATATTGTTTTCTAATTCATCATACTTATTAATTTGGGCCTTCAGTACTTCCCAAGTGGCAATGGTGTCGGCTTCTGCACTATGCGCATTTTCTAATGATTTGTCACAATAGAATTTATACGCAGCGGCTAAGTTTCTTTGCTCCATAGTATGATAAATCCTTTGGGCGTCCACAAATTTTCGATTCTCCGAATCAAAATCCACATCAGCCCTTAAAAATTCTTCCACCAACATAGGGAAATCAAATCGGTTGGAGTTAAATCCACCAAAGTCGCAACCTTCAAGGTATTTAGCCAATTCTTTAGCCTTTTCGGCAAAACTGGGCTTGTCTTTTACATCTTCATCAAAAATACCATGAATAGCTGAAACCTCTGCAGGAATAGGTATCATGGGGTTGAATCTTTGTGTCCGTGTTTCTTCGCTTCCATCAGGCATTATTTTGATGGTGCAAATTTCTACAATCCTATCTTTTGATATGCTTATCCCGGTTGATTCTAAATCGAAAATAACAAGGGGACGTTTTAAATTTAAGTTCATTGATTGGTAAAGAAAAGAATGTGATTAATAGTGCGAAAGTCAGAAAAGGTTTGTAGTATGTGGTATTGGGCAGACCTAATTATTCTTCAATGAAGGAATTTTCATCAGCACCTTCTTCAGCTTCATCTTCAAAAAGTCCGTGCTCATCTGCTTCATCATCTGAAATTTCGCCACCTATATCATCCGTTTTGTTTAGGTAGTTTTTGGTTATCTCGTCAAACTCATTGTCGTCAATCACCCCAAATCTTTGAACCTTATCGTATTGTTTTGGAGCAAGGCCTGCAGTTTTGGTAATTCTAGGATATTCAACCCCTGCTTTTTCTTTTACATCTATCCCTGTCATTTCAAGGTGCATGGTCCATAATTCTATGAAATCATAGATATAAATAATTTTTTGATGAGGGTCGTTGATGCGATCACAAAGTCTTGTTTTTTTCATTTCAAACTTTGGTTTTTCAGGATCATCGCTCATGTCCTCTAATGTTATTTCATCAAATTTTTTCCAAGTATCATTACTCATATAAAATGAAGCCAATTGCTTTTCATCAAAGTTGATTGACTTCAAAATGATTTTATGTAAGTCTAAAAAGGTAGTTGTTGATTGTATTTCAATTACACGGTAAATGTCTTCGTAGTCTTCAAAAGAAAGTTTGAATTTGTAAATAGATGCCATTAATAATATTGTTTCGTTTTTTGGAAGGCGAATTTCGGATAAATAAATCTTAAAGCAAGGAAAAAAAATGGCTAAATATTGGTTAATATTTTATACCTTGATTATTTAGTAATTAGTATATTTTCGCTCCCAATTATGTGGAAAACTTGGTAAAACTAAATAGAATAGTGAAAGACCTGCCTTGCACTGTTTTAGCCAAAATAGAAACCACCAATCCTGGTAATAGCATCAAGGATAGAATGGCCCTGAAAATGATTGAAGATGCCGAAAAAGATGGACGCCTGAAGCCAGGTGGAACTATCATAGAAGGTACAAGTGGAAACACAGGTATGGGATTGGCCATAGCCGCTGTTATCAAAGGATACAAGTGTATTTTTACAACAACTGATAAGCAAAGCAAGGAAAAAGTAGATGCGTTGAAAGCTTTTGGTGCTGAGGTAATCGTTTGTCCTACAGACGTTGAGCCTGAGGATCCACGTAGTTATTATTCCGTATCATCAAAATTAATTGCTGAAGTGCCTAATAGCTGGAAACCCAACCAATATGATAATTTATCCAACTCACAAGCGCATTATGAGCAAACAGGTCCCGAGATTTGGGAACAAACCGAAGGCAAAATTACCCACCTAGTTGTGGGTGTAGGCACTGGAGGAACGATTTGCGGTACAGCTAAATACTTAAAAGAGAAAAATCCAAATATTAAAGCATTAGGTATTGATACCTATGGTTCGGTGTTCAAGAAATACAAAGAGACTGGGATTTTTGATAAAAACGAAATCTATCCATACATCACCGAAGGTATTGGCGAGGATTTTCTTCCAGCCAATGTTGATTTTAGCTTAATCGATCATTTTGAAAAAGTAACTGATAAAGATGCTGCTATGATGACACGAAGGATACCCCGTGAAGAGGCCATTTTTGCCGGAAATTCAGCGGGTTCGGCTATGGCAGGCTTGCTGCAAATGAAAGATATGTTTAAAGAAGGTGATGTGGTGGTGGTTATTTTCCATGACCACGGTACCCGTTACCTTGGTAAAATGTTCAATGAAGATTGGATGCGCGACAGAGGCTTCTTGATGAACGAACAAACCAAGGCCATTAACCTTATTGAAGGCCACAAGCATTTGAAATTGGTAACTGCCAAAACAACTGATAAAGTGGGTGAGGCAGTTCAATTGATGAAGAAATTCTCTATTTCACAATTGCCTGTCACCAATGAAGAGGGCGAATATGTTGGTTCATTAAACGATACCA